>NZ_JBEXLL010000034.1:0-65600 GCF_040609955.1 Nocardia sp. NPDC004568 | reverse complement strand
CCGCACCGGTGCGGAGCGCGGAACGCGTACCTTCCCGCGCATTCAGACCGGGACCGCGTGCCGGGCGCCGACAGAGCGGGCGACACCGGCCTCCGACGCCCGCCCGGACGGCTCCGGTTACCGCGTCTCCGGAGCCGCGGTGCGGACCACGCGGAACCGCAGTGCGAGCAGCGACGCCACCCCCACCAGAACCCCGCTCACCCACACCGGCCCCCGGTCACCCCCGCCGTTCGCCAGGGCGAGTCCGGCCGCTACAGGCCCCACCGCGGCACCGACGTTCAATGCCGCGGTCGCGTAGGAACCCGCCATGGTCGGCGCCTCCGCGGCTTCGTACAGCACCCGCGTGATCAGTGTGCTCCCGACCGCGAACGACAATGCGCCCTGCGCGCACACCAGGACCAGCAGGGCGACCGGACGGTCGGCGGTCAGGGCGAGCGCGAACCAGCCACCGCACAGCAGCGGGCCACCGGCCGCGACAACCACCGGGGCGTGCTCGTCGGACAGACGTCCGGCGACCGTCACGCCCGCGAAGGAACCCGCGCCGAACAGCACCAGGGCCACCGGCACCCAGAGCGGGCCGAGCCCGCCCACCCCGGTGACCAACGGCGCGAGAAAGGTGAAACTGCCGAAGGTGGCCGCGTTCACCAATGCCCCCAGCAACATGACCGTGCGCAACCGCGGCCGTCGCAACTGCGCGACTTCGCGACGGAGGTCGGGGGCGCCGGTCTCCCGTGAGCGCCCGGGAAGGCCGGCCAGGACACCGGCCGCGGCCGGCAGGCACAGGAGCGCGAGCGCCCAGAAGGTGGCCCGCCAGCCGAGCACCGTCCCCAGCAACGCTCCGCCCGGCACACCCGCCACGGTGGCCAGGGCGGTAC
The DNA here is from genome assembly GCF_040609955.1 of Nocardia sp. NPDC004568. Lineage (NCBI taxonomy): Bacteria > Bacillati > Actinomycetota > Actinomycetes > Mycobacteriales > Nocardiaceae > Nocardia > Nocardia sp. NPDC004568. The sequence goes on along the minus strand of NZ_JBEXLL010000034.1, from coordinate 64,725 downwards.
CGCCCAGCAGGACCGCCAGCGCCCGGCCCTGCTGTCCGGCGGGCACCAGCGCGGCGGCCGCGGTCAAGGCGACCGCGAGGAATCCGGCGTTCGCGACTGCGGCCACCACCCGGGTGGCTACCAGGAAGGAGAAACTGCCGGTCACCGCCCCGGCGATATGCGCGGCCAGGAACAGGAGCAGAAACCCCAGCAGGCTCGACCGGATCGGCCAGTTCCGGGCGAGGCCCGCCATCAAGGGTGCGCCCACGATCATTCCGAGGGCGAATGCCGCGGTGAGCAGGCCGGTGGCGGCGAGGTCCACACCGAGATCGGCCGCGATATCCGGCACCAGACCGGCGAGCATGAATTCCGATGTGCCCATGGCGAAAAGGGCCAGGGCGAGCAGATAGAGAGCGAAAGGCATGAAGGGCTCCGAGGTGGAAGAGACAGGAAACGTCTCGGCACCCCGGTCAGCGCCCGGGAATCACCTGATGACCGCGCGACCGAAGGGCGGCGCGGCGAACGGGTTGCGAAAAGTCAGGGGCTGACGGGGATGACCGGCAGCCCTGCTCTGGATGCCTCCGGGCTCGACACGGGACAGAGAATAACGATTCGGGCGGACCACCGCATCCGGATTACCCTCGGCCTCCTCGGATCGGGCTCGATTCCCGAGCTGTCGCCGACCGGTGTGGCGGAGCTCGGTAGGTGCCCGCCCGGCCGGCGGACCGTGCTCAGGCGGGATCGTCGAGCCGGACCCGCACGGTGACCCGGCCCTTCTCGTCGCGCCCGGCGGTCGCGTGCCCGCGCCGGTCACCGTCGCGGAAGTGCAGCAGGATGGGCGCGCCCTCCCCGAGGAAGTTTCGCCACCAGGTCTTCTTGTCCGGCATGGCGACACCGATGAGCAGGCCGCCGTCCTTCTTCAGATAGTTCACCGGTGTCCGGAATGTCCGGCCCGACCTCCTCCCCACGTATTCGATCTCCACGAAACCCTTGCCCAGCAGCGGGCCCAGCACCGGGGCGGCGAGCAGTGCGATCACTCCCGTGTTGAAGCCCCGGACCGCTCGGCCCAGCAGTGTCGTCGATGCCACGGTTCCTCCTGGTAGCTGTTCGCCCCGGCAATACCTCGACCCTAACGCGGCGCCACGCGGGCCGACGGCACCGGCCGGGCCGCGGATTCCGGCGGACCGGGCGCGTGTCGGGTCGCCGCCGGTTTGCGTGGCGCAATCCCGGCTGCCACTATCACCTGCGGTGTAGCGCCGGGACCTCGATCGCAGCGGTATCGATCGGCGGCCGAGGCCGGGTCCGGCGGAGGAAGAGCAGCGTTCGATACGGAGTGGATTGATGCTCAAGGGTTTCAAAGACTTTCTCATGCGCGGGAATGTCATCGATTTGGCCGTTGCCGTCGTGATGGGCACCGCGTTCACCGCGGTGGTGAGTTCGGTCACCAAGGGCGTGGTGGAACCGTTGCTGGCCGTGCTCGGCGGCAGCAGCCAGTTCGGTTTCGGGATCACGCTGCTCGCGGGCAAGCCCGCGACCTTCATCGCGCTCGGCCCGATCATCAGCGCCGCCATCGATTTCGTCATGGTCGCCGCAGTGCTGTACTTCGCGCTCATCCTGCCGATGAAGACCATGCAGAAACGCTTCTACGCCCGCAACAAGGTGGACGCCGAACCGACCACTCCGGCCGATATCGCCTTGCTGACCGAGATCCGGGATCTGCTCGCCGAACGTGCCGCGCTGGACAAGAAGGACACCGAGCAGGTGCGCTCCTGACCTCCTGCGGCCGGTGTGACCGGCCGGGCGTTCGAATCCCTGGGCACGCCGATCGGACTGTCCGATCTCGCCCGCCGGCTGCTCGCGCCGACGGTCGAGATCCTGCGCACCGTACCGTCCCCGGCCTGGGTGCCGCTGCTGCTGTTGTGGCTGGGAATCGGGGAACAACCCGAGGTCGTGCTGGTCGCCGTCGGCGCGTTCTTCCCGATCTACAGCACCACCGCGTCGGCTCTCTCCCAGGTGGATCCGCATCTGATCGAGGTCGGCCGGGCCTACGGCCTGCGCGGCGCGACCCTGCTCACCCGGATCATGCTGCCCGCCGCGGCGCCCACGATCCTCAACGGGCTGTGGCTGGGCCTGCGGTCGTGGCGCGGCGGTGAACGATCCGCTCGACGGCGCCGACGCCGGCTACGCGTCCGGCGTCAGGATCGTCAGGACCTCGTCGGAGTAGTAGAACGGTTCCAGCCGTTCGCGGATCAACCCCGCGAGTACCCCGTCGCGTTTCGCGGCGTCCACCACCGCCGGGCCGTAGCGCAGGATCTCGGTGACGATATCGTCGCCGGTCAACCCCAGCTCCGTGAGCAGCGCGGTGAGCGTGTGATCGCGGTACTTCTCGTGGAAGACCTGTACGCATTCGGTCACCAGCAGGCCGAAGTACTCCTTCTCCCGGGTGGTCACCGCGATCCGGTAGCAGAGCGCGACCAGTTCGCGCAGATCCTGTCTGGTCAGGTACTCCCGCAGGCCGCTGATCGGTTCGTCGGCGTGCAGATCCCAGAACTCCATGGTGGCGTCGTGCACCGGGGCGTCGCGCAGCATTTCGCGGATCGCGTTGTTGGTGCGTTTGAGCGCGTACAGAGCGCCCTTACCCGCGATATCGCCGAGGATGGTGTTGGATTCGGCCACCTTGCGGGCGCGGTCGGCGGCGGACTGGCCGATCGACATGAGCGTGCCCATACCGGGGATCTTCTCCGCGCGCTGCCGATTCGCCTCCACGAAATCACCGACCAGTTTGTCGACGAATTTCGAGGCGACGGTGGCCACCAGGGGACTGTCGGTCAGTCGTTCCAGGACCCGTTCCTGGGTCTGGTGCATATCCACGATCTTCTGTAGCAGCGCCTCGACCGGCTCGCGTTCGACGAGTTCGCCCAACGTGTGGTCCTCGTTGGCGGCGATACTGTCGTAGATCGCGTCGGCGAACAGCCCGGCGGTATCCGCCAGGACCGCGCTGCCGCCCACCTTGTCGACCAGGGTGGCCACGGTCTGCTCGAGTTGTTCGACCTCGACGACCTCACCCGCGCGGACCGTACCCGCGACCTCGAGCACGGCCGCCACGTCCCGGGCGACGACTTCGGCGAACCGGTCCCCGCTCACCTCGTCGAGCAGCCACCGTACCTGGGCGTCGAGCAGCCGACCGGCGAGTACGCGTGCGGTATCGGCAGTTTCGGTCACGGATTCTCCTTCGGCGCGGCTTCATCCGGTCGGCGCAGGCCGCAGCGAAGGCGGAGGTATCGCCTCATCGGATCCGTCCCCTGTCGCTCCGGCGTGGGCCGGGCGGGATCAGGACCCTTCGCCCTCGTGCAAGGAGGTGCGAATCTGTGCCAGACGTTCCCGCGCGGCCTGTTCACGCGCTTCCCACTGTTCGTCGGCGCCGCGGCCGGCCGGACTCTGCCTACCGAGTGCCCGCGCACCGAACGCGGTGCCGAAACGCCGCTCGACCTTATCGCGAACGGACCCGAACGTCGGCACACCGGAAGCGGAGTAACCACCCGCCGAACCGGTCGCTCCCCCGCCTGCCCCGGCTGCCGCACCGACACCCCCGCCGATCTGCGACGACGAACCGATATCGGGCCCGGCACCATAGCCGGACGACGCAGGGGTGCCGGGAATCACATCGGGCGCCGCGGCGCTCTGTCCGGTTTCCGACAGCAGCCGGGTAGCGGCTTCGTACAGCGGGGCCAGCTTGTCACGACCTGCCGCGGCCACCACCAGGACGGCCAGCAACTGCTCGTCGGGCAGGGCCGCCAAACGCGCGGCGAGCGCGCCCGGATCGCCTGCGCTCGGTTCACTCATGTGACCCAGCCTACGGCGTCGGCCCCGGCCGTTCGGACGGACCGACCACGTTGCCGGAGAACGGCACTCCTACGAGCGGATCACCGCGCCCACCGCGTCCGCGGCAGCGGCCACCGCGGCATCGCGCGCCGCACTGGCCTCGTCCTCGGTGAGCGTGCGGTCGGCGGCCCGGAACCGCAGTGCGTAGGTGAGCGATTTACGCCCCTCCCCCGCCTGCGCGCCCGCGTACACGTCGAACAGCGCGATATCCTCGAGCAGCTCCCCGCCGCCGGACCGCAGCGCCGTCTCGACCTCCGCCGCCGGCACCTCCTGCGCGACGCTCACCGAGACGTCCTGCAGCACGGCCGGGAACGGCGAGATGGCCGGGGCGGGCCGGGCTTCGCGCAGCGGCAGTGCGTCCAGGTCCAATTCCAGGGCGCAGGTGCGCGGCGGCAGGCCGGAACGTTCCAGTACCCCGGGATGCAACTCACCGGCGTAACCGATCACGACACCGTCCACCGTCAGTTCGGCGCACCGCCCCAAATGCCACGGCAGCTGTTTGCCGGGCCGGCGTTCGAGTCGAACCCCGGCGGCCTCGGCGACCACATCGGCGAGCGCGAACGCGTCGGCCGCTTCGGCCACCCGGCCCGGACCCCACGGCCCGCGGGGCTCCCGGCGGCCGGTCAGCACCACCGCGACGTGCTGGGGCTGCGCGGGCAGCGAGCCCAGCAGTTCGGCGACCTCGGCGTCGGTCGGGCGGCGGTCCACCGGCAGCGGCTCGACCGGCCCGGTATCCGGGCCGGGCAGCACCACCTGGGCGATCCCGTACAGCGACAGATCGCGGGCGCCGCGGGAGATATTGCGCGCCGCGACCTCCAGCAGCCCCGGCAGCAGCGTGGTGGCGAGTTCGGCGCGTTCCACGTCGAGCGGGTTCAGCACCCGGGTGGTGGCGCGGCGCGGGTCGTCGTCGTCCAGCCCCCAGGTGTCGAAGACCCCGGTGGGCAGGAACACCGGCGGCGGCACCTCGACGCAGCCGGCGAAGGCCAGCGCCCGGCTCACCGCACGGTGGCGGCGCTGCACCGGGGTGAGGCCGCGCCCGGCGGGTGCCTGCGGCAGCACCGGCGGGATCTTTTCCAGCCCTTCGAGCCGCAGTACCTCTTCCACCAGGTCGGCCGGCTGGGCGAGGTCGGGCCGCCAGCTCGGCGGCGTCACCACCAGCTGACCGTGGCCGCTGGTCTCGTCGACCGCCACCTCGACATGGCAGCCGATCTGGGTGAGGCGGCGCGCGGAGGTACCGGGGGCGTACTGGACTCCGGCCACCCGGTCGGGCAGGTCGATATCCATCCGGATCGGTTCCGGCGCGGTCAGCGGCAGCCGGATGTCGGTGAGCGTGGGCTCCACCGTGCCCCCGGCGATCTCCGCGAGCAGGGTGGCGGCCCGATCCAGCGCGGCCAGGTTCAGTTCCGGATCCACCACCCGCTCGTAGCGTTTGCTCGCCTCCGACACCAGCTTGTGGCGGCGGGCGGTGCGGTAGACGAACAGCGGATCCCAGGTGGCGGCCTCGAGGACGATATCCGTGGACTCCGCGCTCACCTCGGTGGACGCGCCACCCATCACACCGGCCAGCGAGACCACCCCGGTGTCGTCGGCGATCACCACATCCTCGGCGTCGAGTTCGCGTTCGACCTCGTCGAGGGTGCGCAACGTCTCACCGGGACGCGCGCGACGCACCACCAGGCCGCCGCTGAGTTTCGCCGCGTCGAAGGCGTGCAGCGGCTGCCCGAGTTCCAGCATCACGTAATTGGTCACGTCGACCGCCGGGGAGATGGGCCGCACGCCCGCCAGCAGCAACCGGCGCTGCATCCACCACGGGCTCACCGCGTGCGGATCGAGACCGGTGACGCGGCGGACGCCGAACCGGGTGCAGCCCGATTCCGGTACCACATCCACCGGCCACGCCTCCGGCCCGTCCGGCAGGGACCGCACTGCCGGGTCGGCGTATTCGAGATCGAAACCACAGGCCAGTTCGCGGGCCAGGCCGCGCACCGAGAAGCAGTAGCCCCGGTCGGGAGTGATGTTCAATTCGATGACGGTATCGCCGAGACCGAGCAGCTCGTTGGCATCGGTACCGGGTTCGGCCGTACCCGGTTCCAGCACCAGGATGCCCGAATGGTCCTTGCCGATACCGAGTTCGGCGACCGAGCAGATCATGCCATTGGAGATATGGCCGTAGGTCTTACGGGAGGAGATGGCGAACCCGCCCGGCAGCACGCCGCCGGGCAGCACCACGACCACCAGGTCACCGACCGCGAAATTGGTGGCTCCACAGACGATCTCCTGCAGTTCGGCCGCGCCGATATCGACCTTGCAGAACCGGATGGGTTTCTTGAACTCGGTGAGCTCGGTGATCTCGGCGACCCGGCCGACCACCAGCGGGTGCTCGATCTCCCCACCCACTCGTTCCAGCTGGTCGACCTCCTCGACTTCGAGCCCGACCCGGACGAATCCGGCGTCGAGTTCCTCCGGCGTCACCTCCCAGTCGGGAACGGTGCGGCGGATCGTTTCGGTCAGCCAGGACTGCGCTACTCGCACTGTGACGTTCGCTCTCTCGCTCGGAAAAGATCAGGACCGGATACCGAAGGGCAGGGTGAACCGCACATCACCCTCGACGATGTCGCGCATATCGGGAATGCCGTTGCGGAACTGCAGCGTGCGCTCGAGCCCCATCCCGAACGCGAAGCCGCTGTACTCGTCGGGGTCGATCCCGCTCGCGATCAGCACCTTCGGGTTGACCATGCCGCAACCGCCCCATTCGACCCAGCCGGCGCCGCCCTTCTTGTCCGGGAACCACACGTCGACCTCGGCCGAGGGTTCGGTGAACGGGAAGTAGTTGGGCCGGATCCGGGTGGTGGTCTCGGGACCGAACAGGGCCCGCGCGAACGCGTCCAGTGTGCCGCGCAGATGCGCCATGGTCAGGCCCTTGTCGATGGCCAGGCCCTCGACCTGGGAGAACACCGGGGTATGGGTGGCATCGAGTTCGTCGGTGCGGAAGGTGCGCCCCGGGCACACCACATAGATCGGCAGGTCCCGCTCCAGCATGGACCGCACCTGGACCGGGGAGGTGTGGGTGCGCAACACCTGCCGGGAGCCGGCCGGTGCGATGTGGAAGGTGTCCTGCATGGTGCGCGCCGGATGGTCGGGCAGGAAGTTGAGCGCGTCGAAGTTGAAGTGCTCGGTCTCCACCTCCGGGCCCTCGGCGATCTCCCACCCCATCCCGACGAATACGTCGGCGACCTGCTCGGAGATGACGGTGATCGGATGCCGGGCGCCCACCGGCCGCCGGTTCGCCGGGAGCGTGACATCGATGGCCTCGGCGACCAGCACCGCGGCATCACGTTCGGCCAGCAGCACCCGCTGCCGTTCCTCGAACGCCTCCGAGACCCGCGCCCGCGCCTTGTTCACCCGTTTCCCGGCGTCGGCCTTCTCCGATTTGGGCAACGATCCCAGCGACCGCTGGGCCAGCGCGATCGGCGACCGGCCACCCATGTGTTCGGTCTTCGCGGCGGCGAGGGCATCCAGGTCGGCGGCGGCCGCGAAGCTTTTCTCGGCCGCCGCGGCCGCGGCGGCCAGGGCTTCTTCGGTGAGCGCGGATTCCTGCCCGCCGGTCGCTGCGCCTGCGTCGGTGTCGTCGGCCACGGTCTACTCGTCTCTCCCCTAGGCATCGGTGAGCGGGCCCGGTAAGCTCCGGCACCCGTATTGCTGCTGGTGGAATCGTATTCGATGGCCGGTATCGAACTCACGCCGATATCCCCCGCCGCTCACTGCCCGGTACGCGGACACCTTCAACCGGTAAAGTCCCCTCCGATGACGAACGCCTTGACCCGCACCGAGACGCTCGCCGGACGTGCCTGCCGGCAGGCGGTCTGGCTGCTGCCGCTGCTGGCGGTGGTCGTGACGTGGGTGTGTATGTCACGCCCGATCGATCCGTTCCGTGCCATCAGCGGCGAGTACATCGACCTCGAGGTCTACCGGCTCGGGGTCGAGGAGTGGCGGGCCGGCGGCGATCTCTACGGTCATCTCCCGGAGACGGCCGCCGATATCAGCCTCCCGTTCATCTACCCGCCGTTCGCCGCGCTGGCACTCGGGCTCTACGCACTGCTGCCGTGGGCCGCGTCGGTGATCGCCTACCTGGTGGTCTCGATCGGCGCTCTGGCGATGACGCTGTACCTGGTGGCCCGGCAGGTCTGGCCCCGGCACGACCAGCGCAGACTCGCCCTGGTGGTGACCGCGACCGCCACTCCGCTCTCGCTGCTGCTGGAGCCGATCTGGTCGACCCTGGACTTCGGCCAGGTGAATTTGATCCTGATGGGACTCGTCGCGGCCGACTGCCTCACCCGCAATCCGCGCTGGCCACGCGGCGTGCTGCTCGGTATCGCGGCGGCGATCAAACTGACCCCGGCCGCGTTCGTCCTGTTCTTCCTGATCCGCAAGGACTACAAGGCCGCCGCCACGGCCGCGATCAGCGGGGCGGTCGCCACGGCGATCGGCTTCGCCGTGATGCCCGACGAATCCGTGCGGTACTGGTTCGGTGGATTCGGCAATGTCGGCGGGCTCAGCGGCTCCGAGTTCCAGACCAACCAGTCCATCCAGGCCGTGCTGGCCCGATTCGAGGTCACCGGCACCCTGGCCACCGCGCTGTGGCTGCTCGCCGCGGTCGCGCTGGTGGCGGTGGCGGTGGCCGCCATCCGGCGCACCGGGACACCCCCGATGATCGCGCTGGCCGTCAACGCGGTCGTGGCGCTGCTCGTCTCGCCCATTTCCTGGTCGCATCACTGGGTATGGGTGGCGCCCGCGCTGCTGGCGATGATCGGCTACGCCACCACCCGGCCCTGGTCCGAGGTCCGCGGCTGGTATGCCGCGGCGGCGGCCACGGTAGTGGTGTTCGTCCTGGCGAAACACAACGACCTGCCGGGTAACGACGGGCGGGAGTTGAACTGGTCGGGCTGGGAGAAAGTGATCGGGAACGGCTACGTCTGGTTCAGCCTGCTACTGGTCGTGCTGTACGCGACCACGAGCCGGCGGCAGCGCCCGCCCGGCCCGGCCGCGCCCCTCGGTTCCACGGAATCGCTGGTCTCGGTCCGCGAACGCTGACACGGCGGCGCGCCCGTTCGGCCGCGCCGCCGTTCGATCCGGCACCCGTCCGCCACGGCGGACGGTGCTCGTTCAGCGCCCCGGCACCCGGTCGCTCACCCGGCCCGGGAGCAGGGCGGCGGCCAGCGCCCCGGCCGCCACGATCCCCGCCCCCACCCAGACCGCGGGTACCAGCCCGTCCACATAGCTCTGCGGGTCCGTATACGCCCCGTACGAGGCGAACACCGAGGCCAGGACCGCGATACCGACTGCCACGCCGACCTCCCGCACCGTGTTGTTGGTGCCGGAGGCCACCGAGCGGTCCGCCTCCGGTACCGCCCCCATGACCACGGTCGCCAGCGGCGCGAAGGTCAGGCCCATCCCCACGCCCGCCAGCAGCAGCGGCGCCACGAACGTGCCGTACCCGAGGTCCACCGAGGTGATCGCGGCCATCCAGGCCAGTGCCACCGCCAGCAGCGTCTGCCCGGTGACCAGCAGAACCCGGGCGCCGACACGGTCGATCACCAGGCCCGCGAGCGGGGCCACCACCATCGGCGCCATCGTCCACGGCATGGTGCGGACACCGGATTCGAACGGACTGTAACCCTGCACCACCTGGAAGAACTGGGCGAGCAGGAAGATCGATCCGAAAACGCCGATCGAGAAGGCGAAGGCCACCACATTGGCGACGCCGAAGGCCCGGATCCGGAACAGCCGGGGCGCCAGCATGGGCGCCGCGGCCCGGCGCTCCCAGGCGATGAGCGCGGCCAGCAGCGCCGCGCCGCCGAGCAGCGCGCCGAGCACCCCGGGCGAGGTCCAGCCGTCGTCGGCGCCGTGCACGATGCCCCAGACGACCGACAGCACTCCCGCCGAAGCCAGCACCAGTCCCATCGGATCCAGGCGACCGCCGCCGCCCCGCGATTCACCCAGTGTCCGGACCACCAGCGGCAGCACCAGGACCCCGATGGGCACATTGACCCAGAAGATCCACTGCCAGCTCAATCCGTCGACCACGGCACCACCCAGCAACGGCCCGACGGCCACGCCGAGCCCGGCGATACCACCCCAGATCCCGATGGCCGCGCTGCGCAGGCGCTCCGGCACCGCGTCGGAGAGCAGGGTCAGCGACAGCGGCATCACCGCAGCACCGCCGAATCCCTGGACCACTCGCGCGGCGATCAGCGTCGCCGGATCGGTGGCGAGCGCGCAGGCCGCCGAGGCGGCGATGAACACCGCGATACCCGTCAGGAATACGCGCCGGCGGCCCAGCCGGTCACCGAGGGCGGACGCGGTGAGCAGCAGGGCGGCGAACGACAGGGTGTAGGCGTTGACGAACCACTGGAGGTCGCCGAGCGAGGCGTTCAGCTCGGTGCGGATCACCGGGAGCGCGGTGGTGACCACCAGGTTGTCCAGCGTGACCATGAACATCGGGATACCGACCGCGGCGAGCACCGCGGCGAGCGGCCGCCGGCCGGGATCGGCCGGGGGTGCGAGCACCGCGGCGGCGGGTGGTGGTGTCGTAGCTGGTGAGCTCGAGATCTCGATCATATCCAGTCCTTGTTGTTATTGACTGATAACTAGTCTGCCCATGACGGTATGCATCGACTGATAACATGTCAAGGGCAGACGAGACGAGGAGGACCATGCCGGAATCGACGAGCCGGACCAGGATGACCGCCGGCGAACGAGGGGTTCAGGTACTGACCGCGGCGGTCGAGGCCTTCGCGGAATCCGGTTACGCGGCCACCCGCACGGACGAGATCGCCCGCCGGGCCGGGGTCTCCCAGCCGTACGTCATCCGCCTCTTCGGCTCCAAACGGCGCCTGTTCCTCGCCGCGGTCGCCCAGGTCTGCGATCGCATCGAAGAGGTCTTCACCCAGGCCGCGGGGGGCGCCGGACCGGAACCTTCTCTCGACGCGTTGTCGGAGGCCTACGAGCACTTCCTCGCCGAACGCACCCTGCTGCAGGTACTGCTGCACGCTTTCGCGGCAGCGGGCGATCCCGAGATCGGCCCGGTCGTCCGCGACCGGTACGGCCGCATCTACCGGCTGGTGCGTGAACTCACCGGCGCCTCCACCGCCGACACCCGGCGCTTTCTCTCGACCGGCATGTTGCTCACCGTGATGGCCGCGCTGCGGGTCACCGGCCCGGAGGCCATCGCGGCCGACTGGGCCCAGGAGATCCTCGCCGATCTGTACGAGCACGGAATGTGAATCCGCGCCGGCCCCCGAACCGCCTGCCGTAGCGACGGACGCGGCCACCGAGCGAACACATCGTCGCGCGACACCGGCCGAGCGGATCGCCACGGCGCGGGCGGCTGTGCCGTGAACCGGCGGGTCCCGGCGGCGGCGCCGTCGCGGAAAGCCCGGTCGTGCGGGGTCGCGGTGGTCAGCCGCGTCCGAAGCGGATACGCGAGTTCGCGTAGAGACAGATCGCGGCGGCCGTGGCCAGGTTCAGACTTTCGGCCCGCCCCCGGATCGGGATCCGGATACGGTGCCGGGCCCGGCGCGCGACCTCCGGGTCCAGACCGTGGGCTTCGCTGCCGAACAACCAGGCGACCGGTCGGGTGAACAGTTCGTCGGCGTCTTCGAGATCGACCTCACCGGCGGCGGTGGTCGCCACGGTGGTGATACCCGCGGTCTCGATCTGGTCCAGCACCGCGGCGGTGTCGCGGGCACGAGCGATCGGGACGTGGAAGAGGCTGCCCGCGCAGGAACGTACGCATTTGCCGTTGTGCGGATCCACGCTGTCACCGGCCAGCACCACGGCGTCGACGCCGACCGCGTCGGCCACCCGGATGAGGGTGCCCGCATTGCCCGGGTCGGCGATCGCCACCGGCACCGCCAGTATGCGCGGAACGCTCGCCCCGGAATCCGTGGACACGATCCGGTCCAGCGGCACATCGACCAGATCACAGACGGCCACCAGACCGGGCGGTGTCACCGTCTCCCCCAGGGCCTGTGCGGCCCGGTCGGAGACCAGCGTCGTGCGCACTCCGCCGGCCTCGGCTCCGGCGATCAGGGCGTGTTCCCGGGTGGCGCCCTCGGCGGAGTAGAAGAGTTCGCGGACGCGGCCGGCCTCGAGGGCGGCGCCGATCGAATTCGCGCCCTCGGCCAGGAATCTGCCGGCCCGCTTGCGCGGTGCGCCACGATGGAGTTTGACGGCGGCGACCACGCGGGGATTCCGCACGTCGATGGGTTCATATCGGTCGGGCACCAGGAGATCGTAGAGGGTACCGGCGCCCGCATCGGCGGGCCGTCACCGCCGCGCGCTCGGTGACAAATGACTCGCATGCCTCTATTTTAGAGGCATGCGAACCTCGTCCCCGGTGCTCACGGCATGGCGGACCGGGCACATCGACGGCTTGGCGGCGGCCGTCGCCGACGCCGTGGTGTTCTCCAGCCCGGTGACCGACTATCGCGGCCGGGACGCGGCCCTGCACATACTCGCGACGATCGGCGAGGTCATCGACAACCCCACCCCGATCGAACAGCAGGAGGGCGAGACCACCACATTCAGCCGTTTCGTCGCCTCCCTCGGCGGCGACGAGCTCCACGGCCTGCTGCACGAGGAGCGCGATTCGACCGGTCGGCTCGTCCACATCACGCTGTTCCTCCGGCCGTTCACGGTGCTGCGCACGGCGATCGCCGCGATGCGAACCCGACTCGAGCGCTCCCCGCTGCCCGCGCAGCCCGAATGACAGCCGAATCCGCCGCCGCGACCCCCGGGCCCGGAAGACCGGTCCGCGGATCGTCCACCGGCCGGCCGGTCATGGCACTACTGGATCTGATCGGCCGGCGCTGGGCGCTGCGCGTCCTGTGGGAACTGCACTCCGCCACCCACCCGGTAACCTTCCGCGACCTGCGGGCACGGTGCGACAACATGTCCTCCAGCCTGTTGACCCGCCGGTTGCGCGAACTCACCGAAACCCGCCTCGTCGAGCGCGCCGACGCGGGCTACACGCTCACCGAGTCCGGGAATCGGCTCCTCGGCCATCTCCGGCCGATCTCGGCCTGGGCCGACAGCTGGTCCGCGGAACTCGGCGTCGAGCGTCCCCGCGGAGACTAGGAGAAGGTCTCCAGGAATTCGCGCACGAAGCACAGCGGGCAGATGGGATCGAACGGTGCCGTCGTCGGTTCGATCCGCTCGGTGGGCGGGGCAGGCCGCACCGCGATCCCCTCCGCGGCCGCCGCGGCCGGTGGCAGGCCGATCGCGAGCGAAAACGCGCCCACGGCAACAATGCTCAGCACCCTACGGTTCATGATCGCTCCTCGGCCTCGACGTGACGAGCAGCCACAGTACCAATCCGCGGCCGCACCCGCGCCCCGAATCCGGGACCGGGCGGCGACGCGTGGATCGGTGTCAGGCGAACTGGGCGACACCGTCGAACTCGGCGAGCGGCGCGGGGCCGGTGACCTCGTATTCGAGCAGGAGCAGGCCGCTCGGCGTGGCCTCGTGGCCGGTCAGCCGCAGACCCGTGGCCGGCCCGGCGCCGGCGAGCAGTCGCCGGCCCGTCCGCAACACGGTGGGCGCGACGGCCAGCCGGACGGTATCGACCAGCCCGGCGGCGAGCAGTGCGTCACCCAGCCGGGAGCTGCCGTGGATCTGCAGTTCGCGTCCCGGCCGGCGCAACAGCTCCCCGACCGTGACGACCGGATCACCCGGCAGCACGGTGGTCGGGTTCCACTCTCCCTCGGTCAGGATGCTGGACACCACGTATTTCGGCAGGGTGTTCATCCGCTTCGCGAATGGGTCGCCGGGGTCGGTGATCGCGGGCCAGTCGCGGGCGAAGGCTTCATAGGTACGGCGCCCGAACAGCAATCCGTCGGCGGCGTCGAGCCATTCGGAGGTCCGCCGCACGAAGGCCTCGTCCAGGTACGGGACCAGCCAGCCGCCGCGGTCGAAACCGTCGCTGGTGTCCTCGGTGGCCGAGCCCGGTCCCTGCGCGACTCCGTCGAGGGTGAGGAATTCGGTGAGCACGAGTTTCATGCCCGCACCTCACTCTCGACGAGCGCGGCGAGCTGATCGGTCACCGTGCCCCACCCGTGCGCGAAACCGAGATCCTCGTGCCGAGCCCGCGCGGCCGGATCACCGTGCCGGACCAGGACGTGGTAGTCGGTGCCGTCCGGGTGGTCACGCAGAGTGATCTCCGCGGTCATCAGGATCTCCCCGGCGGCCGGCCGCCAGCCGCTGTCGAGCGCGGTGGTGAAGACCAGCCGTTCCTGTTCGTCCGTCACGAGGAAACAGGCATCCAGATGCGGGACGAAATCGCCACCGTCCGCGCTCATCCTGGTCACGAAGGCGCCGCCCGGGCGGACCTCCAGCCGCTCGACACGACAGCGGGCCGGGGCGGGCAGCCACCAGCGGGCGAGGCTGCCCGCGTCGGTCCAGGCGTTCCATACGCTGCCGCGCGGCGCGCGGATCACCCGGTGCAGGGTCAGGTCGAGATCAGGATTCATCGGTGGGCTCCTCGGTTTCCAGCAGAAATCGTTCGAGTCGGTCCGTGCGGTCTTCCCAGACGCGCCGCTGTTCGGCCAGCCAGCCGTCGATCAGTGCGAACCGTTCGCGGTCGAGTTCGCACCGACGTACCCGCCCGGTCTTGACCGTCCGGATCAGCCCGCTGTCCTCCAGCACCCGCAGGTGCTTCATGAACGACGGCAAGGTGATCGGCAGATCCCGGGCCAGTTCGCCGACGCTGGCGGGACCGGATCCGAGCCGCTGGACCACTGTCCGCCGGGAAGGATCCGACAGCGCGGCGAACACACCGTCCAGCGACTCCGAATACTTTGCCATATGGCTAAGTATTAGTCGACGCGCCCACCCTCCGCAAGTACCCCGCACGGCCCGGTGGGCCCCGCGCCCGCCGAGGCGGGACTCCCATGAAAACGAAGAAGGCCCCCTCCCGGAGGAGGGGGCCTTCTTGCGCATCGGGCCGGACCGTCGGTCCGCGCCCGGAATCACAACTCAGGCAGCCGGGGCGTTGACATCCGCGGGCAGCGCGGACTTGGCGACGGCGACCAGGCCGGCGAACGCCTCGGCATCGGAGACGGCCAGCTCGGCGAGGATCTTGCGGTCGACCTCCACACCGGCGGCCTTCAGGCCCTGCACGAAACGGTTGTAGGTGATGTCGTTGGCGCGGGCCGCGGCGTTGATCCGGGCGATCCACAGCTTGCGGAAATCACCCTTGCGGGCCCGGCGGTCCCGGTAGGCGTAGGTGAGCGAGTGCAGCTGCTGTTCCTTGGCCTTGCGGTACAGGCGCGAGCGCTGCCCGCGGTAGCCCTTGGAGGCCTCGAGAATGGAACGGCGCTTCTTCTGAGCGTTGACGGCCCTCTTGACGCGTGCCACTGGTCAGTCCTAATCGATCTTGGGGGTGCCCGGTCGAGCGCACCCGAGTGGGTCGGTTCTTCGGCGTCCGGTCGCGGATGCGGTACCGGACGGTATCGATCCCGGGAAGGGAATCAGATACCCAGCAGCTTCTTCACACGGCGGACGTCGGACGCGGCGACCGACTCCGTGCCGTCCAGACGACGAGTCCGGCGGGTGGGCTTGTGCTCGAGGAGGTGCCGGCGGTTGGCCTGCTGACGGCGCAGCTTGCCCTTACCGGTCACCTTGAAACGCTTCGAAGCGCCGCTGTGGCTCTTCATCTTCGGCATGGCAACCTCAATCTGTGTCGTGCCCGCGCAGGGGCGGACCAGGTGTACTGATCAGCGTTATTGCGGGCTCGACGCAATACCGCTGCGGCATTCGCCGCGATATGTGCGGCACAGCGCCGCAGTGTTCACGGCGGAAGCCGTTGTTATTGCGCGACCGGCCGACCGGCATTCGGCGCCGCGCCGGGCTGCGACCGGACCGAATCCTCGGCGGCCTTGGCCCGCGTCTTCGCACCCTTGTGCGGGGCGAGGACCATCGTCATGTTGCGGCCGTCCTGCTTGGCCGAGGTCTCGACGAAACCCAATTCCGCCACGTCGGAGGCCAGCCGCTGCAGCAGCCGGAACCCGAGTTCGGGCCGGGACTGTTCGCGCCCGCGGAACATGATGGTGACCTTGACCTTCGACCCCGCCTCCAGGAAGCGCACCACATTGCGCTTCTTGGTCTCGTAGTCGTGATCGTCGATCTTGGGCCGCAGCTTCTGTTCCTTGATCACGGTCTGGACCTGGTTCTTCCGGGACTCGCGCGCCTTCTGCGCGGTCTCGTACTTGAACTTGCCGTAGTCCATGATCTTGCAGACCGGCGGACGTGCGTCCGGCGCGACCTCCACGAGGTCGAGGTCTGCTTCCAGGGCGACGCGTAGTGCATCTTCAACACGCACGATCCCAACCTGTTCACCGCCGGGTCCGATGAGCCGGACCTCGGGAACACGGATGCGATCGTTGATGCGGGTCTCAGTGCTGATGGGGCCTCCTAGGTCTAGCGGTGTCGTCCGACGACCGCTCGAAATGAACCCCTTGTTCAACACGAAGGCCCCGCCGCGGTATTTCGCCGCCACGAGGCCCGATGTCGACCGGCCCACACAGGTCGTACACGCCTGCGCCGCGAGCACGCCGGAGGCGGGATCGCGGACCCACCTGCGAGAGGCGGGTGACCGGACCGTTCGACCAGGCGATCACTCGCCGGCAACGGTGGGAGTCGGGCTCCACTTGTCTGCCCCGGACAGGACCGGGGCGGTCGTCGCCGAAAAGTCTAACAGCCGGAGTAGGGATCCGGCGAATCGCGCCCCCGGCCCCGGCCGTAAACCGCTTGCCCGGCCGTAGCCACCGTGCCAGGCTCGACGCCCGTGAGCAGCCGACGTGACCTGCTGCGCTGGCAATTCGACCTGGTCTGGTCGCTGTCCCAGCTGCATTTCGAGGCCCTGACCGATGACGATACGCACTGGACGCCCGCCGCGGTGAGCTGGACGGTGCACCGCGGCGCCGACGGCCGCTGGCGCCCTGATTTCGCGGAGACCGAACCCGATCCGGTCCCGGTGCCGACCATCGGCTGGCTCACCTGGCATATCGACTGGTGGTGGAGTTCTGCCGTCGCGCACGCCGAAGGCAGGCCGCTACCCGAGCGCACCGAGGTGTACTGGGCGGGCGATATCGCCGCCGCCCTCGCCCGGCTGCACACCCTGCGGGAGCAATGGCTCGCGGTGCTCGACCGCGCCGACGCGGAGCTGGACACCGCCACCTCCTACCCGTGGCCGGCGGAGGCCGGCCTGACCGTCGCGCACCTGGCCGCGTGGGTCGGCGCCGAACTGATGAAGAACGTGTCCGAGATCGGTCAGTTGCGCATGCTGCGCGCCGCCGGACCGGTGCGCTGACCCCGACCGGCGGTTCTCTAGCCTGGGGTCATGACCGAACAGCCCGAAGGCGATGTGCGCGAACTGGCCGAAATTCCCGCCGTGGAGGTGATCAGCCGTGCCGCCGTGATGCTGATGAGCTCGGCGGCGGAGAAACTCGGGCTCGGTGACGAGGATCCGGACAACAGCCCGCGCCGCGATATGGACGAAGCGCGGCGGGTGATCACCGCACTGGCCGGACTCGTGACCGCCTCGGTGGAATACCTCGGTCCGCACGCGGGACCGTTGCGGGAGGGGCTGCAGTCGCTCCAGAAGGCGTTCCGGGAGAGTTCGGCCGTACCCGACGCGCCCGGCGCCGGCCCGGGCGAGAAGTACACCGGCCCCGTCTACTGAGTCCCGGACAGAACAGTTTCGCGGGCAGATACGAGGCTCTGACCTATCGGCAGACCGAGTGCGTGCAGCGGGGTGCCGCCACAGCTGCGCGACCGCCCGGCCGATGAACCCCTGCGGACTGCGTCGCGCAAGCCCTGTCTGCGATCTTCGCCGCCGATATGGATGGACGGTAAAGCGCTGCCCACACCCGGCCGACGTGGCGCGGGCCACCGACGGCACCGACCCGGTGGGTGTGCGGACTCGCTCTGGCCCGCCGGTTCGGACCCGCCCGGCGACAGCCGGACGGGTCGCGAGCGTCAGCGCAGGGCGGCAGCCTTACGGGCCAGGCGTTTGGCCTTTGCCGCGTCCGGAACTTCCGCGGCGGCCTGCTGCTGCGCCGGCGCCGTCTTGTTCGCGGCCTTCCGCGCCGGCGCGGCCTTCTTCCGCGCCGGTTCCGCGGCGGGGGCCGCGGGCTCGGCCAAGATCTCCTTCAGGAACTGGCCGGTGTAGCTGTCCGGATTCGCGGCGATGTCCTCGGGTGTCCCGTCCCCGACCACCGTGCCGCCGCCGGAACCGCCCTCGGGACCCATATCGATCACCCAGTCCGCGGTCTTGATCACGTCCAGGTTGTGCTCGATGACGATCACCGTATTGCCCTTGTCCACCAGGCCGTTGATCACCGCGAGCAATTTGCGGATGTCCTCGAAGTGCAAGCCGGTGGTCGGTTCGTCGAGAATGTAGACCGTCCGCCCGTTGGAGCGTTTCTGCAGTTCGGCGGCCAGTTTCACGCGCTGCGCCTCACCACCGGACAGGGTCGTCGCGCTCTGGCCGAGCCGCACGTACCCCAGCCCCACATCGACCAGGGTCGACAGGTAGCGGTGGATGGAGGTCACCGGCTCGAAGAACTCGGCGGCCTCCTCGATGGGCATATCGAGGACCTCGGCGATGGTCTTGCCCTTGTAGTGCACCTCGAGGGTTTCCCGGTTGTAGCGGGCGCCGTGGCAGACCTCGCACGGCACGTACACATCCGGCAGGAAGTTCATCTCGATCTTGAGCGTGCCGTCGCCGGAGCAGGCTTCGCAGCGGCCGCCCTTCACGTTGAAGGAGAACCGGCCCGGCTGGTACCCGCGCACCTTGGCCTCGGTGGTGGAGGCGAACAGGCTGCGGATCTTGTCGAACACTCCCGTGTAGGTGGCCGGATTGGACCGCGGCGTACGCCCGATGGGCGATTGGTCCACCCGCACCAGCTTGTCCAGCTGATCGAGGCCGTTCACCCGGGTGTGCCGGCCCGGGACCTGGCGGGCACCGTTCAGCTTGTTGGCCATGACGGTCGCCAGGATGTCGTTGACCAGCGTGGACTTCCCGGACCCGGACACCCCGGTGACCGCGGTGAGCACACCCAGCGGGAAGGCCACATCGATACCCCGAAGATTGTTCTCGGTCGCCCCGACCACGGTGACCCGCCGCTTCTTGTTCACCGGACGCCGCACCAGCGGGATCTCGATCCGCTCCCGGCCCGACAGATAGGCGCCGGTCAGCGAGTGCTCGTCGGTGAGCAGATCGGCGTAGGTGCCGCTGTGCACCACCCGGCCGCCGTGTTCACCGGCGAGCGGGCCGATATCGACCACCCAGTCGGAGGCCCGGATGGTGTCCTCGTCGTGCTCGACCACGATCAGGGTGTTGCCCAGGTTCTTCAACCGGGTCAGCGTTTCGATGAGGCGCCGGTTGTCGCGCTGGTGCAGGCCGATGGACGGTTCGTCCAGCACGTAGAGCACCCCCACCAGGCCCGACCCGATCTGGGTCGCCAGCCGGATACGCTGCGCCTCGCCGCCGGAGAGGGTGGCCGCGGCCCGGGACAGGGTGAGGTAGTCCAGACCGACGTCGAGCAGGAAACCGAGCCGCGCCTGCACCTCCTTGAGCACCTGCCCGGCGATGGCCGCCTGCCGTTCGCCCAGGGTCAGCGCGTTCAGGAATTGCGAGCAGTCGCGGATGGACAGTTCGCTGACCTCGGCGATCGACTTCCGCTCCGAATCCGCGGTGAGGGTGACCGCCAGGATCTCCGGCCGCAGGCGTGCCCCGTTGCAGACCGGGCACGGCACATCGCGCATATAGCCCTCGTAGTGCTCCTTCATCTGCTCCGACTCGGTGGAGTCCAGCCGCCGCTGCAGGAACGGCATGACCCCCTCGAAATCGGCGTAGTAGGAGCGTTTCCGGCCGTAGCGGTTGGTGTAGACGATGTGCACCTGGTCGGAACTGCCCTCGAGGACCGCTTTACGCGCCCGTGGCGGCAGCTCCCGCCACGGGGTGTCCAGATCGAAACCCTGTGCCGCCGCCAGCCCGGACAGCAGTCGCAGGAAGTATTCGGCACTCTGCCCGCGCGACCACGGCGCGATGGCCCCGTCGGCCAGGCTCAGCTCCGGATCGGGCACCACCAGTTCCGGGTCGACCTCTTTGCGGATACCCAGCCCGGTGCAGTCGGGGCAGGCGCCGTAGGGCGAGTTGAAGGAGAACGAGCGCGGTTCGAGATCCTCGATATCGAGGGGATGACCATTGGGACAGGCCAGCTTCTCGGAGAAGCGGCGCTCCCGGTCGTGCGCGTGCTCGTCGCGATCCACGAAATCGAGCACCACGATGCCGTCGGCGAGACGCAGCGCCGTTTCGATGGAATCGGTGAGCCGCTGCTTTGCGGTCGGTTTCACGGCGAGGCGGTCCACCACCACCTCGACATCGTGCTTCTCCTGCTTCTTCAGCTTCGGCGGATCGGTGAGCGGATACACCACCCCGTCCACCCGGACCCGGGCGTAGCCCTGCGCGTGCAGCTGGTCGAAGAGGTCGACGAACTCACCCTTGCGGGTACGCACCACCGGCGCCAGCACCTGGAACCGGACACCCGGTTCCATGGCCAGGACCTGGTCGACGATCTGCTGCGGGGTCTGTTTGGCGATCAGCTCGGAGCACACCGGGCAGTGCGGGACCCCCGCGCGGGCGTACAGCAGCCGCAGATAGTCGTGGACCTCGGTGATGGTGCCGACCGTGGACCGCGGATTGCGGTTGGTGGATTTCTGGTCGATCGAGACGGCGGGTGAGAGCCCCTCGATGAAGTCCACATCGGGTTTGTCCATCTGGCCGAGGAACTGCCGGGCGTAGGCCGACAACGATTCCACGTAGCGGCGCTGCCCCTCCGCGAAGATCGTGTCGAACGCCAGGCTGGACTTGCCCGACCCGGACAAACCGGTGAAGACGATGAGACTGTCGCGGGGCAGATCGAGGTCGACCCCCTTGAGGTTGTGCTCCCGAGCTCCGCGCACAGTCAGGCGTTCCGCCACCAGGTCGGTCCCTTCTCGTCATCGTTCGTCGTTGCCGGTGCCGCCGCGCCCGCGCACCGTGTGGGGTCACACCGTGTCCGCGGCAGGGCGGTGAGCGGCCCGATCAGCCCGCGCGGTCGCCGCCGCAGCGGGCCGCAGGGCGGGCCCGCGGTGATGGTAGGACCGCCCACCGACAAGTTTCGCCGGACGGCCGGACCCGAGCAGCTCACGGGATATGACCCGACTGCCGCGCCTACCCGGGCTCAGGGCGCCCCGGCAGGATCGCGGGGCGGGCGCCGGCAACCGGCGGCGCGCACCGGCCGGACGGGCTCACCAATCCAGAGTAGGCCAACCCGCAGCGTCCAGGGGGCGCGGCACCGGCCACTCCCGGCCCACCGCTGTCAGACAGCCGGACCCAGGATCACCGTGGAATTGTTCCCGCCCATCCCGAGCGACAGCTTCGCGGTCAACCCCGGACCCGCCGGGGCCGGCCCGTTCAGCAATCGCGGATGCGCCGGCGCCACCGCGGGCGGCGCCGGGACGATCCCACGCTCGTACCCCAGCGCCGCGGCCGCGAGCTCCACCGCGCCCGACGCGGACTGGCAGTGCCCGGCCAGTGGTTTCATCGAGTACACCGCGGGCCGGTCGTCGAAGACGCGGGCGAGCACATCGCGTTCGGCCCGGTCGCACTGGGCGGTCCCCGTACCGTGCGCGTTGAGGTAACCGATATCGGCCGCGGCGACACCGGCGTCGAACAGTGCGGCCCGCACGCAGTCCACGATCCGGTCGTGGCTCGGTTCCACCGAGACCACATGGTGGGCTTCGCTGTTCATCGCGCCACCGAGCACATGGGCGTAGGCCCGGCCCGATCCGCGACTCAGGACGAACCCCACCGCCGCCTCCCCCACGCTGAATCCCCGGCTGCCCTCCTGGAAGGGCCGGCAGCCCCGCAGCGATTCGACGTCGACCACCGCGGCGCCGAGCTTCGCGAACTGCCGCACCAGTTCCGGGGTGGCCGACAGATCCGAGGCCGCACACACCACATCGTCCACCAGGCCGGCGGCCAGCCACAGCCGCGCCTGCAGTATCGCGACATTGGCCGAACTGCACGCCGCCGAGACTCCCATCACCGGGCCGGTGAAACCGAACGCCTGGGTTACCACGGAGGCCGGAGTGGACGGCAGCAGGCGCAAAAAGTCCCGGCCGCGGAATCCGGCACCGGCCGGACCGGAGAAGTCCGCCTGGTGCCGGACATCACCCAGCACCGCCGCGTGCAGGAACCCGACCCGGGGGCCGGGTTCCCAGCCGCGGGCGCGGGCATCGGCGACCGCCTCGTCGACCGCCGCGAACACCGCACGCCCGTACCGGGTGCCGTATGCGGGATCGCCCCCCTCGGGCACCAGCGCGGCCCACCCCCCGGTCGCGGGGTCGATTCCGTAGCCGGGTTCGAACCGGGCCGCGGAGCGCCCGCTCAGGATTCCCTCCCAGAATGTTTCCCGCCCCCATCCGTATCCGGTGACCGCACCGATCCCGGTGATCGACATAAGATCGATGCTGAATCCGGTCCCCGCCATGACAATCTCCTCGCCGGTTCCCGCCCTCGGCACCGCCGGGAACACGTCTTGGCGTGATCAATCGAGATCACGTCCACTATCCGATTTTATGCGCGTGGATACCGGAGTAGAGCCGTGTTTCAATGTCCGGGTCCGCCGACGATGGGGGTTGGTATGGGAGAGCGCAGGGCGTCCGCCGCCGAGCAACTCGCGCATCGGTACCGCTCCCTGGTCGAGCACTCCCCCGACGGCATCTGTGTCCACGAACGCGGCATCGTCGTCTACGCCAATCCGGCGTGCCTGCGGATCATGGGCGCCAAGAACCTGGTCGAGGTCCTCGGGCAGCACATCGCGCGTTTCGTGCACCCCGATTTCCGCCAGCCCATGTACGAACGCATCGCCGGCCTGACGGCGACGGGAAACGCGTCCGAACCCACCGAGATGGTGTTGCTGGCCCTGGACGGGCGCGAGGTTCCGGTGGAGACCGTCTCGGTGCTCACCGCCTGGCACGATCGTCTCGCCTACCAGGTGGTGATCCACGATCTGACGGCCCAGAAGGCGGCCGAACGCGCCCAGCGGCGGGCCGAGCAGCACTTCACCACGGTGGTCTCCCAGCTCGAGGAAGGCGTGGCGGTCATCTACCGGGACGGCACCATCGCCTCGGCCAACCCCGCCACCCGCCGGATCTTCGGCATCGACGACCGCATTCCGCTGGTGGGCTCCAACATCACCACGCTGCCCCTGGAATTGCTGGACTCGAACGGCCGGTCGATGCCCAAGGAGCGGCATCCGGTGGCGCGCACCCTCACCACCGGCGAAACCATCACCGCCTACGTGTTCGCGGTCGTCCGACCCGACGGCCAGCGCCGGTGGCTGGCGGTGTCGAGCCGGCTGCTCAATCCCGACGAGAAGGGCACGGCCGCGGTGTGCTCGTTCGCCGATATCACCGAATACCTGGCCAGCCGCCGGCAGCTCGAATACCAGGCCACCCATGATCCGCTGACCGGGCTGGCCAACCGGTCGCTGATCCTGTCCCAGCTGTCGGGAGCACTCGCGGCCAGCGGCACGCACCAGGTGTCCACGGTGATGTTCATCGACCTCGACGGCTTCAAGTCGATCAACGACACCATGGGCCACGCCATCGGCGACACGGTCCTGCGGATCGTGGCGCATCGGCTACAGCGCGCGCTGCGCAGTGAGGATCTGGTGGGCCGGCTCGGCGGTGACGAATTCCTGGTCCTGCTGGCCGGCCGTCCCGGCGACGACGAGCTGGAGCCGCTGGTCCGGCGATTGCGGGCGGCCATGGCCGAACCGATCGTCGCGCGGGGGCACCGGATCGCGGTGAACGCGTCCATCGGGGTGACCACTCTGGAACCGGGCGATCCGCGGACGCCGGAAGCGGTCCTGCACGATGCCGATGTGGCCATGTACGAGGCCAAATCGCCGACTCGGCGCGATGGCACGCGCGGCCGCGGAATGCGCGGCGACAATTCGCACGTCTCGTGATCGCGCCGGTGTGACCTGCGCGAACAACATCCGATACGAACCCGCAGTAGACTCGACAACTCTGTGCACGCCATCCCGCCGTGTCCCGCCGAGACCGTCCCGCCGTGGGTGAGAAGGAGTCAGAACTTGCCCGACAACCGCACCGAGGAACGCCCCACCGAACCGGCGCCCGACGTGGCGCCTCCGGATACGGCGACGCGGGACCTCGACCACGAACAGGCGTACCTGTCGGTGCTGTACGAGCGGCTCGACGAGATGCGCGCCTACGCCGACAATCGGCTGCGCACCGTCCTGCTGGAGACGGGCGGGACCCCGCAGGCCCGGACCGAACGGGAATCGTTCACCCAGCTCTACACCGAGGATCTGGCCAAATACGATGCCGCCGAGCACGGCCTGTGTTTCGGCCGCATCGATCTGACCGCCGCGGACGATGATCCGGAGCAGCGCTATATCGGCCGGCTGGGCATTCTCGACGAGGACAACGACTACGAACCCCTGCTGCTCGATTGGCGGGCCCCGCTGGCCCGGCCGTTCTACCTGGCCACCACCGCCGCGCCGGACGGCGTGCTGCGGCGCCGCCACATCCGCTCCCGCAACCGCCGCGTGACCGCGGTCAACGACGAATACCTCGATCTCGCGGCCGCGCACCGGGCCGGGGTCACGACCTCCGACGGTGGCGTCGGTAGCGAGAGCGCCCTGCTGGCCGCGCTGAACGCCGCGCGTACCGGCCAGATGGCCGACATCGTGGAGACTATCCAGAGCGAACAGGACGCGATCATCCGCGCCGAGCACAAGAGTGTGCTCGTCGTGCAGGGTGGTCCGGGCACCGGTAAGACCGCGGTCGCCCTGCACCGTGCCGCCTATCTCCTGTACACCTATCGCCAGCAATTGGCCAAGAGCGGCGTCCTCATCATCGGCCCCAACGCCACCTTCCTGGACTACATCGGTCAGGTGCTGCCCTCGCTCGGTGAGACCGGCGTGCTGCTGTCCACCATCGGCGATCTGTACCCGGGGGTGAAGGCCACACTCACCGATTCGCTGCGCGCTGGGGAGCTGAAGGGCTCGACGAGTGTGCTGGACATCCTGAAGAACGCGGTCCGCGATCGCCAGCAGGTGCCGGGTGAACCGATCACCCTGAGCTTCGACGGATATCCGGTGACCCTGGACCGCAAGATCGTCACCCGCGCCCGCGGCCGGGCCCGCTCGTCGCGGCGCCCGCACAACCTGGCCCGGCCCATTTTCGCGTCGATGGTGATCGAGGCACTCACCGATCAACTCGCGCAGACCATGGGCGCCGACCCGGCCGGTAACGGCCGCAGCCTGCTCAGCGCGGCGGATCTGTCCGAGATCAGCGACGAGTTGCGTGCCGATCCGAAGGTCCAGCGCGTGCTGGCCGAGTTGTGGCCGATGCTCACTCCACAGCAGGTACTGGGCGAACTGTTCGCCGACCCGGACCGTTTGGAGCGCGCCGCCGGCAAGGTGCTCGATCCCGCCGACCGTGCCGAACTGCTGCGCACCGGTACCGGCGAATTCAGTGCCGCCGACGCCCCGCTACTGGACGAACTCGCCGAACTCCTGGGCACCGACGACGCCGAGGAACGCGAACGCGCTCGGCGGCGCTGGCGGGCGCAGCTCGCCGAGGCGCAGGACGCCCTGGATATCCTGACCGGTTCGGCTCCGCAGGACCTCGAGGACGAACTCGATCCGGAGATCCTGATGGCCTACGACCTCATCGACGCGAGCCAGCTCGCCGAACGCCAGCAGGTGCGCAACCGACAGACCACCGCCGAACGCGCCGCGGGCGACCGCACCTGGACCTACGGGCACGTGATCGTGGACGAGGCGCAGGAACTGTCGGAGATGGCCTGGCGCATGGTGATGCGCCGGATCCCGAATCGCTGGATCACCGTGGTCGGCGATATCGCCCAGACCGGTGATCCGGCGGGCGCGAGCTCCTGGGCGGACATGCTGGAACCGTATGTGGCCACACGGTGGAAACGCACCGAGCTCACCGTCAACTACCGGACCCCGGCGGAGATCATGGCGGTGGCGGCGGATGTCCTGGCCGCGATCGATCCCACCGCCGAGGTGCCGCGCTCGGTCCGCGATTCGGGAGTACCGCCGCGGGCGCACCGGGTCCCGGCGACGCACCTGTCGGCGAACCTCTCCGGCCTGCTGGCCGAGGAGCAGGGACCGGGCACCGCCGCGGTGCTGACACCCGCCGCCCTGGTCGACGAATTATCCGGGCTGGCAAGCGAATACGTGCGCGTACTGACCGTGACCGAGGCGAAGGGCCTGGAGTTCGACGCGGTGTACCTGGTGGAACCAGGCGCGGTGATCGCCGAATCACCGCGCGGCCGTAACGATCTGTACGTGGCGATCACCCGCGCCACCCAGCGGCTCACCGTGGTGCACAGCGCGGATCTTCCCCCGGAGCTGCACCGACTGGCCGAGTGACGCCGATCGGCCGCCGGAACGCGACCGCCCCGCCCGGAAGCCGAGTTCCGGGCGGGGCGTGTAATTCGTGCTCGCGGTATCAGCGCACGGTGTGCACGATCAGCACATCGGACTTCGATTTACGCGCCACATCGGAGGGCACCGAGCCCAGCAGCCGACCGGCCAGGGTGTTCAGGCCGCGGTTACCGACCACAAGCAGATCGGCCTGGGTCTCTTTGACCAGGTCGAGCAGGGATTCGACCGGTTCGCCGACAATGGCCTTCTCGACGATCTCCTTGGCCCCGGCGGCACTGGCCTTGTCGCGCGCGGTGCGCAGGATCTCGTTGGTGGGCGCCGAACCACGAACCTGGTACGCCTCGTCCTTGAGCATATCGCTCGCGGCGGCGACGTCACGGTCGTCGGTCGGGTAGTAGGCGCAGGCCACGATCAACGTCGAGCCCGCGGCTCCGGCCAGTGACGCGGCCTTTTCCACGGCGACGTACGACGAGTCCGAGCCGTCGGTACCGACGACAATGGTCCGGTAGGCGGTCATTCTCTCCTCCAACTGTGCGGGGTATAAACGCGGCTGCACCGGTTGCTCGTGGAATGTCGGGCGACGGCGCAGCGACTGCGTAGACCATAGCCGGAATACCGGCCCGAATATCCGGATTCGTCGTACATCACATACGCGTTCGACTGCGGTGACGTTTCACATTTCGCCTCGGGGGAACGATGAACGCCGCGTCTACCTGGCACTTTCCCCACCGGCGCCAGTAAACCTGTGAGAGGTCACAAGCAATGCGAACGTCGTTGCCGCCGTGGGACTTTCCTCACAGCGCCGGTGCTCGCCGGCCCGGCGGCGCCATTTCGGGCGCGGTCAGAGGGAGAACAGCGGACCGGTAATCGTCAGGCCCAATTCCTGGGTATGCGCGAAAAACGCGAACAACATCAGGCAGGCACCGGCGAGGGCGAGGTCCTTGTTGAACTGGATCGTCTCCGCCTGGGTTGCCTCGGCCTCGGTCTCCTTCCAGAAAGCGTGCATCATGATCATGGTCGGGACCAGCATGATCAACAGCAGCAGGGCGCCCAGATCGGCCCAGATCCCGAACAGGATGCTGATGCTGCCCAGCAGCATCAGCAGCCCCGACCCCTGCACCGCCAGCTCCGGCACCGGCACTCCCTTGGCCCGCGCATAACCCGCCATGGCCTTCGTCTGGGTGAAATGCCCGAGCGCCGAACTCAGGAACAGAATGACGAACATCACGCGGCCGATCAACACCACGACATCCATGTAGAGCTCCTCATCAGTCGCCGACGGTACCGCTTCGCCCGAGATTCGCTCCGGCGATTATGAGGCCGGGAGGACCTTGGAGGTCACCTCATCGCGCGAGCGTAACGAATTCTTGGCATATTCCAGTGGAGCCATTCCGACTTCGGCCGTGAACTCACGGGTGAAATGCGCCTGATCGAAATAACCGAGTTCGGCCGCCAGCGCCGCCAGATCCGCGATACGACCGCGGGCCAGTAGATCGGCGCCGTCCTGTAATCGATATCGCCGCAGCACCCATTTCGGTCCCGCACCGATATAGCGGCGGAACAGCCGCTGGAGTGTGCGCACCGGTACGCCGAATCGCTCGGTGACCTGGTCGACCCGGGTGAGTTCGGGGTCGCCGGCCATCGCGGCGGCGATCGTGAGCACCAGGCGGTAGTGGGGGTCGTCCCGGCGCGCGCGGGTGCCGAGATAGTGCTCGACCAGGCGCCGACGGCCGGGATCGCCGGGTTCGGCCAGCACTCGGTCGACGAGGTCACCGGTATCGGGCAGTACCTCCTCCAGCGGTACCGCGCGATCCCGGAATGCGCCGACATCGAGGCCGGTGAACGCCCCGAACCCGCCGGGCCGGAACCGGACACCGAAGGTCTCCCCACGGCCGATCAGTTCGCGGACGTACTTCTTCGTGCAGACGCCGTTGACGAAACCACCGCGGCGGTCGCCGTCACGTTCGAAGGTGATGTGGACACACGGGTACGGCAGCACCTCCGCGTAGTAGGGCGGCCGGTCGCGCATATCCCAGCGCACCGACCAATACCAGTCCACATGGTCCGATACCGCGGCACCCGCCGGCAGGCGGTTCAGCGTGCGGTAACGCTCCTGCTCGTGCGGGTGCAGGATCGCCTTGCGGTCGCCGGGAGAAGGTACTTCGGTCGCCGGTATCCGGGCGTCGGTCACGGGCTCGGCCTTCCACACCCGGGCCTGGATGTATCGGCACCGGCTTCCGGCGGCCGGAAGGCGACCGCCGGCCGGACGCGACCTCGCACCACGAGGCCGGCCGGCCCGGCGGCGCCCCCGGTCGACGGGAACGGGCGGCTACCCGTACCCGCAGTGGCCGAATCGGGCGGGACCGAGCCAGGAGTGCGTCGGCACCGGCTCGCCACCGCGTACGGGGCGGCCGGGCGTGGGATCTCGTGCCCGGCTCCGTTCCGCGGGCGCGACCCGGCGCGAGCAGCCGGGAACGGAGGGCGATCGCTGCCCACCGGATGGCACTGCCCGGGTTTACCGGTGGGCCCGGGCAGTTCCATCGTGAGCTGTCGCTTTCTTACAAGAATCCACGGCCCCGGCGCGGCAGAGTCATGGGCATGAGCGAAACAGTCGATCCCATCCCCGCGGGCTACCACTCCATCACTGTGTTCATCGCGGTCTCCGACGGCAACGCCGCCATCGATTTCTACACCGCGGTGTTCGGCGCCGAGGTGATCTCGCGCAACGATATGCCCGACGGTCAGCCCGCCCACGCCGAACTGAAGATCGGCGATTCCACCATCCAGCTGGGACTGCCGGTGCCGGATCAGAATGTGCTGGCGCCCAGCGGCGACTGGGTGCACACCTCGCTGGTCCACTACTGCCCCGATGTCGACGCGGTGATCGCCCGCGCCCGCGAGCACGGCGCCCAGGTGGCCGAGGACCCGGCCACCTTCGTCACCGGCGACCGGTACGGCGCCCTGAAGGATCCCTTCGGCCATCGCTGGGTCGTGATGACCCGGGTGGAGGACGTCTCCCGCGAGGAGGCCGAGCGCCGCGTGAACGAATGGATGGCCACGCAGGCCTGAGCCCGGTGGCCGGCGCGGTCCGGATCCGGTCACTGCAATCCGGCCGCGTCCATACCGCGCAGTTCCTTCTTCAGGTCGGCGATTTCGTCGCGCAGCCGGCCCGCGAGCTCGAACTGCAGCTCGCGGGCCGCGTTCATCATCTGATCGGTGAGTTCGGCGACCAGATCGGCCAGTTCGGCGCGCGGCATGGATTTGATTTCCCGCCCCTCCACGATGCCCGCACTCACCGCCCGGCCGGGTTCGCCCTGTGCCCGGCGGCCGCGACTGGCGTTGCGGCCGGAACCGCCGACCTCCACCTCGTCACCGGCCTCGGAATAGACCTGATCGAGAATATCGGCGATCTTCTTACGCAGCGGCTGCGGATCGATACCCATTTCCGCGTTGTAGGCGAGCTGTTTGGCGCGCCGGCGCTCGGTCTCGTCGATGGCGTCGCGCATCGAATCGGTGATCTTGTCCGCGTACATGTGCACTTCACCGGACACATTCCGCGCGGCCCGGCCGATGGTCTGGATCAAGCTCTTCGTACTGCGCAGGAAGCCTTCCTTGTCGGCGTCCAGAATCGCGACCAGCGAGACCTCGGGCAGGTCCAGGCCCTCGCGGAGCAGGTTGATGCCGACCAGCACGTCGTATTCGCCCAGCCGTAGCTGGCGTAGCAGCTCCACCCGGCGCAAGGTGTCGATCTCGGAGTGCAGATAGCGCACCCGCACGCCGAGACCGAGCAGATAGTCGGTGAGATCCTCGGCCATCTTCTTGGTGAGCGTCGTGACCAGTACCCGCTCGTCGCGCTCGGTCCGCAGCCGGATCTCGTGCACCAGATCGTCGATCTGCCCTTTGGTGGGCTTCACCTCGACCTTCGGATCGACCAGGCCGGTGGGACGAATGACCTGCTCCACCACCTCGCCGCCGGTGCGGCCGAGCTCGTAATCGCCCGGGGTGGCCGACAGATACACCGCCTGTCCGATTCGTTCGGCGAACTCCTCCCAGGTGAGCGGGCGATTGTCCACCGCCGAGGGCAACCGGAAACCGTATTCCACCAGGTTGCGCTTCCGCGACATATCCCCCTCGTACATCCCGCCGATCTGCGGCACGGTCACATGGGATTCGTCGATCACCAGCAGGAAATCGTCCGGGAAATAGTCCAGCAGGGTGGCCGGCGCCGAACCGGCGGGCCGGCCGTCGATATGACGCGAATAGTTCTCGATACCGGAGCAGAATCCGACCTGCCGGATCATTTCCAGGTCGTACTGGGTACGCATCCGCAAGCGCTGCGCTTCGAGCAGTTTGCCCTTGCGCTCGAGCTCGGCGAGGCGTTCCTCGAGTTCGGCCTCGATAGCGACGACGGCTCGTTCCATCCGCTCCGGTCCCGCCACATAGTGCGTGGCCGGGAAGATACGCACCGTATCCACCTTGCGCACGACATCCCCGGTGAGCGGGTGCAGGTAATAGAGTTCCTCGATCTCGTCGCCGAAGAATTCGATCCGGACAGCCAGCTCCTCGTAGGAGGGAATGATCTCGACGGTATCGCCGCGCACCCGGAACGAACCCCGGGTGAAGGACATATCGTTGCGGGTGTACTGGACGTCCACCAGCATTCGCAGGAAAGCGTCGCGGTCGACCTCCGAGCCCACCTCAAGCAGGACGGAGCGGTCCAGATAGGACTGCGGTGTGCCCAGACCGTAGATACAGGACACCGACGCGACCACCACCACATCCCGGCGCGACAGCAGCGCGGAGGTCGCCGAATGGCGCAGCCGCTCGACGTCGTCGTTGATCGAGCTGTCCTTCTCGATATACGTATCGGTCTGGGCGATATACGCCTCGGGTTGGTAGTAGTCGTAATAGGAGACGAAATACTCCACCGCGTTGTGCGGGAACATTTCGCGCAGTTCGTTGGCCAGCTGCGCCGCCAGCGTCTTGTTCGGCGCCATCACCAGGGTCGGCCGCTGCAGTCGTTCGATGAGCCACGCCGTGGTCGCCGATTTACCGGTACCGGTGGCGCCCAGCAGCACCACATCGGGCTCGCCCGCGGTGATCCGGCGCTCCAGCTCCTCGATCGCGGCCGGCTGATCACCGGCCGGCTGATGCGGGCTGACCACCTCGAACCGCCCACCGGTGCGTTCGATCTCACCGACCGGGCGGAACTCCGAGCGGGCCAGCGGAGTCTCCCCGTCGGCCTCGGTCCCGCTGACGCCGGCCGCACGGAGTTCGGTTGCGAATGCCATGCCCCAAGACTAGGCGCGGACACCGACAGAATCCCGCCCTCGACCTGTGCCGGAGCCCACGCCCCGCGGCCGGGCCGGGAGGACGGGCGGCGGCCCAGTGGGTAGATTCAACGGCTGTGACCGAGGCACCGACCGTGGACGTCCACCGGCCGAAGGTGGAGTACTTCGATATCGCGGAACTGACGAACACCGATCCGAAGGGTTTCGTCCGCGAGGTGGAGCGCTATCACCTCGAACCCTGGGGGCTGTACATGGCGCGGACGGCCGATCACCCGCAGTTCCATTACATCGAGTCGTGGCTGCTCCCGGAGTTGAACCTGCGCGCGACCGTGTTCCATTTCCACCCGGCCCATCGGCGCGACCAGGACTACTACCTCGATATCGGCGAATTCGGCGAGGTCGGGCCGAAGAAATGGCGCTCGGTGGATCACTACCTCGACCTGGTGGTCCGCACGGGCCGGGAAACCGAACTCCTCGACGTCGACGAACTGCTCGCCGCCCACACCGTGGGTCTGCTCGACGCCTGCGCCGCGGAGCGGGCGATCGCCACGGCCACCCGGGCGATCGACGGTATCGCCGCCCACGACCACGATTTCCTGGCCTGGACGGCCTCCCTGGATATGCCGCTCACCTGGCTGTGACGCCCCGGACCGCACATCGGCTCCGGACGCGGCCCGGCGCTCGCCCCCGCAGCGGGCGCACCCGCCCCGATACCGCCCGCCGCTACTCCGGATGGGCGGCCCGCCAGGCGAGCACCCGCTCGTACACCGCGTCGAACCAGAGTTCCTCGACCGCCAGGTAGGCGGCGACCGCTTCGTCTCCATTGAGCCCACCGGCCGCGGCCGCCGCCTTCTGCTTCACCTCGGCGTATTCCGCCCGCGCCGGCGGTTCGGCGCGCAGCCAGTCGCGGAAGGCGAGCGCGAACACCTGCCCGGGCCCGCCGGCGACCCGTAGATGGACATACGCCGGCCGTCCGGGATCGGCGCTGCCGTGCACGCGTTTTTCCCAGCGTCCCGGATCCGTCTCGGTCCCGGGCTTCGGACTGTCGTGGGTGTGCTGCGGCATCGCCGGGAATCCGGCGGCGGCCAGCGCGTCGCGGATCCCGTCGGCCGCGGCGAGATCCGGCACGGTGATCTGCAAGTCGAGGACATCTTTCGCGGGCAGGCCGGGCACCGCGGTGGAACCGATATGGTCGATCCGCACCGCGGCGGCACCGGCGGCCACCCGCAGCCGCGCGATCAGCCGCTGCGCCTGCGCGGCCCATTCGGGGTCCGGGTCCACCAGCCGGGGCGCCGGCCGCACCGCGCTACCGGAACGCATATTCGCCTCGAACGGGACCAATCGCTCGTCCCACAGCCGCGCCACAGCACCTTCGACCGCTCCGGCCGGGCCGTTGTTGTCCAGCAGCACATCGGCGGCGGCCCGGCGCTGCTCGTCGGTCGTCTGGGCCGCGATCCGTGCCCGCGCATCGTCCTCGGGTACGCCGCGGAATTCGACCAGGCGGCGGATCCGGGTCTCGGCGGCGACGTCCACCACCAGCACCAGATTCATGAAGGGTGCCATATGGTTCTCCACCAGCAGTGGAACGTCCTGGACCACGATGGCGTCCGGTGCGGCGACGGCGAAGAGCTCGGCCGTGCGCTGCCCGACCAGCGGATGGGTGATGGAGTTCAGGGTGGTGCGGGATTCGTCGTCGCGAAACGCCCTGGCCGCCAGCGCCGGACGATCCAGGCTGCCGTCCGCGGCCAGAATATCCGGGCCGAACGCCTCGACCAGGGCGGCGAGCCCCGGTGTTCCGACCGCGACCACCTCGCGCGCGATGACATCGGAGTCGATGAGCACCGCACCCCGCGCCACGAGCGCTCGCGCGACCGTCGATTTGCCCGCTCCCATACCGCCGGTGAGGCCGATTCGTAACATTCGCTCAGTCTCGCATCCGCTCGCGCCGGTGGGGCGACGAGGTTTCGCGCATTACCCGCTCGACACGCCCAGGCGTGGCGGAACGGCGTAAATGTCCTGATTAGGCCAGCAACTGCGTTAGTGTTCGGCCTGAGTGCACGCCCCGATTCACCGCTTCTGTTACGGATAGCAAAGGAACGAGCATGCGCATCAGGCACTACCGCAGAGGCCGGCACCGGCTGGGGGCGCCGGGGCGGGTGCACTGTCTCACCATTCCGGCCGTGGCGGCGTATCTGTCGAAGAACCGCCGCCCCTGGCTCAGCCTCTTCACCATCGCCCCTCGCCACAGTCTCGCCGCTCATCGCCCGCGTCCGTCGATCGTCTGGCCGCGCTGGGTCCCGGTCCCGGCAGGTTAGTTCCCGACGGACAACGGTGGCCCGGTCCTCGGACCGGGCCACTGTTGTGTCCCGGGCCCTAGCGCCCCAATTCGTCGACCAGCTCCTCCATCTCGGCTCGGAAGAGTTTGGCCGGATCGGTTGTCTGCGGCCGCAGATGGCCGTACACCTCTAGCGCGATGAGGCCGTGCATCCGGCCCCACATGCGCAGCGCGAAGGCCAGTCCGGCGGGCGGCAGCGCCGGAAATTCCGCTCGGACGTGCGCCGTGAGCTGCGTTCCGAAATCGGCCCATTCGACGTCGGCATCCGCTGCCCGGCCGCGACGGTGCGGCCAGACGGCCGCAGCCAGGCCGACCAATCCGGTGCAGGCCCGCCGCTCCGCTGCCGCGGCCGGGCCGCCCGGAGGTGGTCGATAACCAGGAACCGGGTCCCCGTAGACGAGCCGGAATTCCGCGGGCTGCTCCACTGCCCAGCCACGTACCGCTTCGCCCCACGCCACAATCCTGCCGCCGTGGTCTTCCTCGGGAATCGCGTCCCGGGCTGCTTCGAGGCGATCGACCAGAGCCGTGTAGACGTCGGCGATCAAGGTGGAGATCAGGTCGTCACGGGTCGCGTAGTAACCGTAGACAGCGCCCGCCGTCATCCCCATTTCCCGGGCGATCGCCCGTAAGGCGATCGCGTCGGGGCCACCCTCGGCGAGCAGCCGTAGCGCGATCGCCTTGATCTCGCGGGTGGTCTCCGCACGTAACCGCTCCCGGCGGCTCATCACAACCTCGGCCACGCTTGACACTCTACATAGTGCAGCTAGTGTTCCCTGTGCAGTTACTGAACGCCGTGTAGTAAATGCACGGCATGAACAACAGCACTACGAAGCAGGAGTGGGCATGCATATCGGAGTTTTCGGCGCGACCGGCGTGATCGGCTCACGCGCTGTCGCCGAAGGCGTACGCCGTGGTCATCGGATACGGGCTTTCACCACCGAGGAATCCCGCTTCCCGGAAGAGCGCGGCGGCGTCGACTGGCAGGTGGCCGACTGGCGCGACACGGACAGCATCGCCGGCGTGATCGCCGGGCTGGATGTGGTGATCAGTGCGGTCAACGCCGGGCACGGAATCGAGGAAACGATCACGCGCGCCGGCGACTTCGTGACGGGCGCGCGGGCCATGGTGGCGGCCCTGGCGCGGCATCCGCACACGCGGGTAATCGTGGTCGGTGGCGCGGGCAGTCTCGAGGTCGCCCCCGGCCGGCAACTCGTGGACGAACCGGGCTTCGCGGACAACCTTCCCACCGCTCTCGGCGTGCCCCGCGAGTACCACCGAGTCGTCGCCGCGTTGCGAGACGCGCTGGACATCTATCGCACGTCGAATCGTCTCTGGACCTACCTCAGCCCGTCCTCGGGCCGCATCGACCCCGGGGAACGGACCGGCCGCTTCCGGATCGGGGGCGATCAATTGCTCGATACCGGCGGCCGCGACATCTCCGCCGAGGACGTCGCGGTGGCGTTACTGGACGAAGCGCAGCTTCCGCGGTACATCCAGCGCAGGTTCACTCTCGGGTACTGACGCAGAAGACCCCGGTCCACCAGGGACCGGGGTCTTCTGTTCGGCTATCGGCTACCGATATTCGCCTTCTCAGGCGTTACCGGACAGCTTCTCCCGCAGAGCCGCGAGCTGGGCGTCGCTGGCGAGCGAACCGCCCGCCGACTCCTGCTGGCTGGCGCTGGACTGCGCGCCGCTCTCGGAGGAGTAGTTCGACGCGCCACCGCCGCCCGCGGCCTCGGCCGCGGCGTCGGCCGCCATCTTCTCCATCTGCGCGGTGTGCATCTTGTGCCGGCGCTCCGCCTCGGCGTAGCGGCCTTCCCACTCTTCACGCTGCTTGTCGAAGCCGTCGAGCCATTCGTTGGTCTCGGGATCGAAGCCCTCGGGGAAGATGTAGTTGCCCTGCTCGTCGTAGCTGTCGGCCATGCCGTACTTCGACGGATCGAACTCGGAGCTGTAGTCCTCGTTGGCCTGCTTGAGGCTCAGCGAGATCCGGCGACGCTCCAGGTCGATGTCGATGACCTTGACCATCGCGTCGTCGCCGACGACCACGACCTGGTCCGGGACCTCCACGTGGCGCTCGGCCAGCTCGGAGATGTGCACCAGGCCCTCGATGCCCTCCTCGACGCGCACGAACGCGCCGAACGGCACCAGCTTGGTGACCTTGCCCGGCACGATCTGGCCGATGGCGTGGGTACGGGCGAACTGCCGCCACGGATCTTCCTGGGTGGCCTTCAGCGACAGCGAGACGCGCTCGCGGTCCAGGTCGACGTCGAGGACCTCGACGGTGACCTCGTTGCCCACCTCGACCACCTCGGACGGGTGATCGATGTGCTTCCAGGACAGCTCGGAGACGTGCACCAGACCGTCGACACCGCCGAGATCGACGAAGGCGCCGAAGTTGACGATGGAGGAGACCACACCCTTGCGGACCTGGCCCTTCTGCAGCTGGTGCAGGAACTCGCTGCGCACCTCGGACTGGGTCTGCTCCAGCCAGGCACGGCGGGACAGGACCACGTTGTTGCGGTTCTTGTCCAGCTCGATGATCTTGGCCTCGATCTCCTTGCCGACATACGGCTGCAGATCACGGACCCGGCGCATCTCGACCAGCGAGGCGGGCAGGAAGCCGCGCAGACCGATGTCGAGGATCAGACCGCCCTTGACGACCTCGATCACGGTGCCGCGAACGGCCTCGTCCTTCTCCTTGAGCTCCTCGATCGTGCCCCAGGCGCGCTCGTACTGAGCCCGCTTCTTGGACAGGATCAGGCGACCCTCTTTGTCCTCCTTGGTGAGGACAAGAGCCTCCACCTCATCGCCCACGGAAACGACCTCGTTCGGGTCGACATCGTGTTTGATGGAGAGCTCGCGAGACGGAATGACGCCTTCGGTCTTGTAACCGATGTCGAGCAGGACCTCGTCGCGGTCGACTTTGACGATGGTTCCTTCGACGATATCGCCGTCGTTGAAGTACTTGATCGTGGCGTCGATGGCGGCGAGGAAATCCTCGGCGGAGCCGATGTCGTTAACGGCTACCTGCGGCGAGGTGACGGTGGTGGGCATGTGGCGGTTTGCTCCGGACGGATTGTGATCGGTTGCGGACATTGAGACTTTCGGTACGCTGCGATACACCCAGCGGCTCCAGGTGTGATCACTTGCGCGTTCAGCGTACGCGACCCGGAACCGGGCGGGCAAACGACCCCCCGCAGCGG
This sequence comes from Nocardia sp. NPDC004568, assembly GCF_040609955.1. Taxonomy (NCBI): domain Bacteria; kingdom Bacillati; phylum Actinomycetota; class Actinomycetes; order Mycobacteriales; family Nocardiaceae; genus Nocardia; species Nocardia sp. NPDC004568. The sequence goes on along the minus strand of NZ_JBEXLL010000034.1, from coordinate 27,476 downwards.
ATCTATAGGCTTCGAATCGTGTCCGACGACCTCGTTCAAGATCGCCATGCTCAGGCCACCGAACTGCTGGGCACCGCGGGTGCGGCACGCCTCCGGATCGGCTCGGCCGAGAGCGAACGCGCCAACCGGCGTTGGTGGGACGCCGACGCCGGCCAGTACCACGATACGCATGGGGATTTCCTGGGCGCCGACAGTATCGGCGGCGAATTCGTCTGGTGCCCCGAGGGCCTGCACGAAGGCGATATGCGGTTCCTCGGCGAGGTCACCGGCAAACGAATCCTGGAGGTCGGCTGCGGGTCGGCACCGTGCGCCCGCTGGCTGGCCGGCCAGGGCGCCCGGCCGGTCGGACTCGATATCTCCCGGGGAATGCTGTCACGGGGGCTGGCCGCCATGGCCCGGGGCGGACCGCGGGTGCCGCTGGTGCAGGCGGGCGCCGAAGCCCTGCCGTTCGCGGACGAATCCTTCGATCTGGCCTGTTCGGCCTTCGGGGCGGTCCCCTTCGTCGCCGATTCCGCCCTGGTGATGCGGGAGGTCGCCCGGGTGCTGCGGCCGGGCGGGCGCTGGGTCTTCGCGGTGAACCATCCGATGCGGTGGATCTTCCGCGACGATCCCGGCCCGGACGGCCTCGAAGCCGTGATTCCCTACTTCGACCGCACGCCCTACACCGAGATCGACAGCGAGGGCCGGTGCACCTATGTGGAACACCATCGCACCATCGGTGACCGGGTCCGGGAAATAGTCGGAGCCGGATTGGTACTCGACGATATCGTCGAACCGGACTGGCCGGAATGGCTGGACCGGGAATGGGGCCAGTGGAGCCCCCTGCGTGGGCAGCTGTTCCCGGGCACGGCCATCTTCGTGACCCATAAACCCGACCGGCAGTAAGACCCCGGCGACAAGGGTACCGCCCGTCGAAGCGGAAGCTGATCTTTCCTCCGATACACCTCCGGCCTATATTCCGAGGACAGCGCGGGATGTGGGCCGGGCACGGCAGCAGAGGTGACATGGCCGAACAGGACCCGACCGTGGTCGCGGTATACGAACTGGTGGCCGCCGACTACCAGCGGGTGGCGGAGTTTCGGGTGGCACCGAACGGCACTGTCGAATTGACACTGGCCGAGCCCGGCGGATGTCCGCTGGCTCGCCAGTGGTTTCGTGACGGGATCACCACCGCCGACCGGCAGCGAACGTGCACACCGGCCGATGGCGCCGAATTCCTGCGCGCTGTGCTGCGGTCACGCCCGATCAATTTCACCCGGGTCGTCGACGAGAGCCGGGCCGGAGAGCCGCGACGGACAACGAGTTCTTCCGTCGCCGGCACGCCCCCATTGCCGACGCCCCGCCAACTATGAGCGCGCTCGGGCCGTGGACCGGCGTCGTCGACGACGTTCTTCTCCGAATGACCAATGCGACCGGACAGATCGCACGGCGTCACGCCGATTACCAGCGCGGCGTCAGCGCCGTTCTGGGCCGAGCAGCAGGCCTCGAGCGCGACGACGCCAACCTCGCGACCGAGATTCTGCAGGAATCCCGGCCCCAGCCCGGAGCACGTGGCGTGGTACTGCCCAGCGGCCGATTTCCGGCATACACACCGAGCGCAGCCGAAGCGCATGTGGCTTCGCGGCGCCTGGTCGTCGACCATGAACTCACCAACGCTTTGCGGAGCGGCGTGAACGGCACCTTCGTCACTCGTGACACGGATGGCGTGCTCTATATCTACAAACCATTCATCGACGAGAACTATCTCGACTTCAACTGGCTGCCCCATGTACCGGGTCAGCTGGGCATCAGAGAGGTGGCCGGTTACCGCGTCTTCGAGTTGATGGGGTCTCATCGCATGCCCCCCACTGCCCTCGTGAACGGACCGTACGGCAGGGGCGCGGCTCAGCTGTACGTCCCGATGAAAGCGAGCAAGGACTGGTTCCGGTATCCGAAAAAACAGCAGGCGGAGGCCGCCATGGGTCACTTCCTGGCGTCGAACGCGGACGGCCATCCCGGAAACTATCGTCCCCGCTACAACGGCACTACCAGCCAGCATCCCGCCGATGATTTGATCGTGTACGACCTGGGATTCACATTCCCGGAGTCTCCGGACCACCTCCGTGGAAGCCGCCCCGCCGATTTCAAATCGGATTTCGTTCGCAACTGGGCCGGTCAGGAATTCCCCTCGACCGTACTGGAACCCACCCAGGCCATCACCCGCGAGCAGTTCGGCAGCGCACTGGAGGATCTCCAGCTCAGCGATAACGCCATCGACCATGCCCTGAGACGGCTCGACTATGTGAAGGCCAACGACACCATCTACAAAGCTTGAACCACACCTCGCATCTCCGGCTCTCGATGGCGAGACCCTGTCGAGCACGGAAGCGACAGGAGAAAGCTCCGGGTCCGTGGAGCCGATGCCCACGGAACCGGAGCCCGGTCCGATCAGGATTCGTCGCGGCGCGACCGCCGCGGCGAACGCCCGGCCTGCTCCAGCGCGCGCCGGAGGGCGAATTCGATCTGCGCGTTGACGCTGCGCAGATCGTCGGCCGCCCATTTGGCGATCGCGTCGTGGACCGCGGGGTCGAGCCGGAGCAGGACCTTCTTGCGTTCGGACATCAGTTGTACAGCGATCCCGCATTGACCACCGGCTGCGTCGGCCGGTCACCGCACAGCACCACCAGCAGATTCGAGACCATGGTGGCCTTGCGTTCCTCGTCCAGTTCGACCATGCCCTCGGCGGTGAGCCGGTTCAGCGCCAGTCCGACCATGCCCACCGCTCCTTCGACGATCTGCGTCCGGGCGGCCACCACCTGCGCCGCCTGCTGGCGGACCAGCATCGCCTGCGCGATCTCCGGCGCGTACGCGAGGTGGGTGATCCGCGCCTCGATCACCTCGATCCCGGCGGTTTCGGTGCGGTCGCGCAGTTCCACCGTGAGCTCCTCGGCGACCTCGGCGCCGTCGCGCAGACTGGTGCGGCCGGCGTCGTGCGCGTCGTAGGGGTGGGTGGTGGCCAGATGCCGGACGGCGGCCTCGGACTGGGTTTCCACGTACTCCTCGTAGTCGTCGACGGCGAAGGCGGCCTTGAAACTGTCGACCACCTTGTAGACGACCACCGCCGCGATCTCCACGGGATTACCGTCGGCGTCGTTCACCTTGAGTTTCTGGGTTTCGAAGTTCCGGACCCGCAGCGAGATACTGCGGCGATCGGTCAGCGGCAGGACCGAGAAGAATCCGGGTTCGCTCACCGAGCCGATATAGCGGCCGAAGAACTGAACGACCTTGGCCTCGTTGGGGTTCACCACCGTCAGGCCGGTGATGCCGAGCAGGAGGATCACCCCCAGCACGCACGCCACGATCGCTCCCGCCAGTGCCGCGGCGTTCCGATGCTGCGCGAATGCCGCGAATCCCGCTATCGCCACCGCGGCCAGCGCGATGGTGAGCACCAGCCAGATCAGTAGCACGACGAACCCGTTGACCCGCGCGGCGTTCCGGAATGTCATGACATCCTCCATCTATCAAAGTGATATCACTAAGATAGCATGCGACCGTAGGGGCGGTGGGGCACGAGACGGATGCCGGACCGCCCGGCCCCGCGGCCGGCCTCCGCCGGTCGCCTGCGACCATGTGCGGATGGACCGGACGGCACAGGGCGAACGGCGACTACGCCTCGGCGTGATCGAGGGCGACGGGATCGGGCCCGAGGTGGTGGGCTCGGCGCGCCGAGTGGTGGACGAGGCACTTTCCGCCGCGGGCGCGGCCGAGATCGACTGGGTTCCGTTGCCGATGGGTCGCTCGGCCATCGACGAATTCGGCACCGCTCTCCCGGACTCCACCCTGACCGGTCTGCGCGACACCGACGGCTGGATCCTCGGGCCGCACGACAACGCCGCCTACCCGCCGGAGCACCGCATCGCGCCCGGCGGTGCGATCCGGCGCCATTTCGGCCTGCACGCCAATATCCGTCCGGTGAAGGCGTTTCCCGGTGTCGCGGCGGTCGCACCGGATATCGACCTGGTGGTGGTCCGGGAGAACAGCGAGGGTTTCTACGCCGACCGCAATATGGCGGTCGGCTCCGGAGAGTTCTGCCCCACCCCGGATATCGCGCTGTCGGTCGGCCTGGTGACCCGGGCGGCATCCGAACGGATCGCGCACGAGGCCTTCCGGCTGGCGGCCACCCGGCGCGGCCGGGTGGCCATCGTGCACAAAGCGAATGTGCTGCCGCTCACCATGGGATTGTTCCGCGACGCCTGCTATGCCGTGGCACGCGGATACCCCGGTGTGACGGTGACGGACGAGCACGTCGACGCGGCCGCCGCGCATCTGGTCCGGTCGCCCGGCGATTTCGATGTCCTGGTCACCGAGAACCTTTTCGGCGATATCCTGTCCGACCTGGCGGCGCAGCTCGGCGGGTCACTGGGTACGGCCGCCTCCTTGAACTGTTCGGCCGACCGGGCGATGGCGCAGGCCGTCCACGGCGCGGCCCCCGATCTGGCCGGCCGCAATCGCGCCGATCCGGTGGCCCTGCACCTGTCCGCCGCCATGCTGCTGCGCTGGCTGGCCGATCGGCACGGCCGGCCGGTACTCGCCCGGGCCGCGGAGCGGATCGAACACGCGGTCGCGGCGACCTTCGCCGCCGGTATCGCCACGGCCGATCTGGGCGGCCTGGCCTCGACCAGCGAATTCACCGAGCAGGTCACCGCCCGGGTCCACTTCCGATAGGCGCGGACGCCGGACCCGGCCCAGCGGACCGGCTACAGCAACCGGGACAGGAACGCCTTGGTGCGGTCGTGCGCCGGGTTCGTCAGCAGATCGCCGGGCGGCCCCGCCTCCACCACGACTCCCCCGTCCATGAACACCAGTTGATCGGCCACCTCACGCGCGAAACCCATCTCATGGGTCACCACGATCATCGTCATACCCGACGCCGCGAGTTCGCGCATGACCGTGAGAACTTCACCGACCAACTCCGGGTCCAGTGCGGAGGTCGGCTCGTCGAACAGCATGAGCTTCGGCTCCATCGCCAGCGCGCGGGCGATCGCCACGCGCTGCTGCTGGCCACCGGACAGTTGCGCCGGGTAGGCGCCTGCCTTGTCGGCCAGCCCGACCCGGTCCAGGAGGTCCTTCGCCCGCGCCACCGCGTCGGCCCGGCGTGCCTTTTTGACCTGGATGGGCGCCTCGATGACGTTGGCGAGCACGGTGCGATGCGGGAACAGGTTGAAATGCTGGAAGACCATACCGATCTCGCGCCGCTGACGAGCCGCGTTGCGGGGGTGCAGCTCGTAGAGCTTGCCGCCTTTCTCCCGGTAGCCGACCAGTTCCCCGTCCACGTACAAGCGACCCGCGTCGACCTGTTCCAGATGGTTGATACACCGCAGGAAGGTGGATTTTCCCGATCCCGAAGGACCGATCAGGCACAGCACCTCACCGTGCCGCACCTCGAGCGAGATGCCCTCGAGCACCCGCAGCGCCCCGAAGCTCTTGCAGACCCGGTCGGCGCGAACCATCGGTTCCGGCGCACTCATTTCGCCGCTACCTCTCCGCGCGCGTCGGCCAGCTCCTGGAGTTGTTTCGCGGTCAGTTGCCGGGAGATGCCCCGCGAATAGTGTTTCTCCAGGTAGTACTGGCCGACCATCAGCACGCTGGTGATCGCCAGGTACCAGGTGGCGGTGACGAGCAGCAGCGGAATGGGCAGGAAGTTCACCCCGTAGATATCGCGGGCCCGGCCGAACAGATCGGTACTGAGCGGTATGGCGGTGACCAGCGCCGTGGTCTTCAGCATGCTGATGAGTTCGTTGCCGGTCGGCGGGATGATCACCCGCATGGCCTGCGGCAGCACCGTCCGCCGCATGGTCTGCGACCAGGACATTCCGAGTGCGATGGACGCTTCGCGCTGGCCTTCCCCGACCGAGTTGATACCGGCCCGGACGATCTCGGCCATGTACGCGGCCTCGTTGAGCCCCAGTCCGATCACCGCGAACGCGAACCCGGCCTGCAAACTCTGCACATCGACCTCGAACAGGCGCGGGCCGAAGGGCACGCCGAACGCGACGTTCCGGTACAGCGACGGGACCAATCCCCAGAAGACCAGTTGCACGTACACCGGGGTGCCGCGGAACACCCACAGGTAGACCCAGGCGCTCGCCCGCAGCACCGGGTTCGGCGACAGCCGCATCACCGCCAGCGTGGTACCGAGGACGACCGCGATGACCATCGCCAGCACGGTGAGCTCCAGAGTGACCACCGCCCCCGCCGCGATCCGGGTATCGCGGAGGTACTGCCAGTACACGTCCCAGCGGTATGCGGGATTGGTGGCCGCGCCGTAGACGAACAATCCGGCGAGCGCCAGGATCACCACGGCGGCCACCCAGCGGCCGGGCCGCCGCAACGGGACGGCGGCGATGGGTTCGGGCTCGGCGGCCGCGCCGGCGGCCCCACTCGAATCGGCGGTCATCACGTCGGCTCCCTCGCGCCGTTGATCACGGAGGTGCGCAGCGCGCCCTCCTGGACACCCCAGTTCTCGGTGATCTGCCGGTACTGCCCGGTGTCCATCAGGTGCTGCACCGCGTCGCGCAGCACGGGCGCGAGCGGCGATCCCTTGGCGACGGCCCACCCGTAGGGCGCCGAATCGAAGACCGGACCGGCCGGTTCGATCTTGCCGCCGGTCTGTTTGATCGCGTACGCGGTGACCGGGGAATCCGCGGACATGGCGTCGACCTGCCCGAGTACCAGCGCATTGGTGACCGCGCTCTGTTCGTCGAACGCGTCGATGATGATCGGGTCCCGGCCCGCGGCGACACACGCTTCGCTCTTGGCCGGGACCTCCTCGATGTGCTCCACCGTTGTCGCCTGGACCGCGACGCGCCGACCGCAGGCGTTCGCCGGATCGACGTGCCGTCCGGTGCGCTGGGCCCATTGCACTCCCGCGCTGAAATAGGTCACGAAATCGACCTGCTCCTCCCGCTCCACCGAATCGGTGATCGAGGACATACCGATATCGTAGGTACCGGCCTGTACAGCGGGAATGATCTTCTCGAACGCCGATTCGGTATAGCGGGCCCGCAGACCGAGCACCGCGGTGACCGCGTCCATCAGATCCACATCGAAACCGACGATCGCACCGTGGCGGTCGCGGTACTCGTTCGGCTGATACGGCACATTGACCCCGACCACCACCTCACCGGCGGCGGCGATATCGGCCGGCACCCGCGCGGCCAGCGCGTCCACCGGCTGCACCGCGATCTTGGGCGGGACCGGCCCGGTGTCCTCGACATTGGTCACGCACCCGGCCAGCAGCGCGATTCCGGCCAGCCCACACACCACGCGCCGCATCCGGGCACCGGATCGAACCACCACCGCCACCACCTGCCGCTCGCGAAGAATCGTCGGCCTCCGGCCGCTCGTCGACCTTGTCAGGCACAGTAGGCGACCGCGGCCCGCGGCACACCCCGAGTAACCCAAGATTGATCTTCGGGCGCGGCGGCCGCGGAGCTACCGCCCGTACTCCGGCGCGCGACCCGCTACCGTCTGCAGATCATGGTGCAGTCGGTGGAATTACTGCTCGACGAGGCGGCCGAGCAACGTATCCGGCGGCAGTGGGAACTGCTCGCCGAAGCCGGACTACCCGGGTTGGGGCAGGGCAGACGCGACGGCGACACCGAAAGCCACCGACCGCACATCACCGTGGCGGTGGCCCGGCAGATCTGGCCGCGGATCGAACAGGACCTCGACCGGTTGCCGTTCCGGCCCTTCCCGGTGCGTCTCGGCGGAGTGCTGGTGTTCGGGGCGCGGCGGCCGATCCTGGTGCGGGCGGTGGTCCCGTCCGAACAACTGCTGGCCTGGCATCGCCGCATCCACCAGGTGGTCGAGCCATGTCCTGACATCCCGGCGAACCTGCGCCCGAACCAGTGGACACCGCATGTCACGCTGGCGCGGCGGATCCTGCCGATGCGGATCGGTGACGCGGTGGCCACCGTCGCGGCCGACCGGGACACCACCGCGACCGTGGTGGGCATCCGGCGCTGGGACGGCGACCAGCGGCGCGCGTGGTCGGTCGCCGAACACGGCTGAACGGAGCCCAGCGCGCTCCGGGACCCCGGCACGTAGGGTGGGGGCCGGTGGCGTACGACACCGCCGTGGAACACCGCGGCCGGGGCCGGCGTTACAGCCTGAATACCGACCACGAGAGGACGTCATGGCCACCCAGACACTGACGCAGCAGAATTTCGATGACGTAGTCACCAGTAACGACGTCGTACTCGTCGATTTCTGGGCTTCCTGGTGCGGACCGTGCCGCAGCTTTGCCCCGACCTACGATGCGTCGTCGGAGAAGCATCCCGATGTCGTGCACGGCAAGGTCGACACCGAGGCCGAACAGGGCCTGGCCGCGGCCGCCAATATCCAGTCCATCCCGACCATCATGGCCTTCCGTGAGGGTGTGCTCGTTTTCGCGCAGCCCGGGGCGCTGCCGCCCGCGGCGCTCGAGGATCTGGTCTCCCAGGTGAAGGCTCTCGATATGGACGAGGTCCGTAAGCAACTCGCCGAGCAGCAGGCGGCCAACGGCGAAGCCGCCGAATAGAATCGACGAACGACGGCGGGCTCCACACTTTCCGGGGATGGTGTGGAGCCCGCCGTCGCGTGGTCGTGCCGGGCGGCCGGTAGACCGCTAGCGCAGCGCCCCCAACCGGTTCACGCTGGCGATCATCGCCCGCACCGAGGATTCCGCGCCGTCGGCGGCGAGGGCGGCGCCCCAGCCGCGGCGGCCGTCGCATTCACATTGCACGAAGGTCGCGGTCCCCGCCGCGGTGCGGCGCTGATGGAACCGCAGGATCTCGACCGGATAGCCGGCGTCGTAGAGGGCCGAGGTCATGGCGGCGACGGGGCTGCCCGCCGCCACGACCGAACGGGACCAGCCCGCGAATTCGAGGGTCGCGGTGAAGGCGCCACCGCGCGCACCGGTGGACGACCAGGCCGCGAGCCGGATCGGACCGGCGCATTCGCCGTAACGGTCGTGGAATTGGTCGGCCGTCAGTTCCGCGCATTCGGTACGCAGGCTGCGCGGGGCGGCCGTGGTCAGGGCGTCGTTTTCCAGAGTCAGTGTGGTCATGAGCACGTAGGTCTTCCCAGAGATGGTCGGCAGGTTTGGGGGACCAGCAAAAGCAGAGAAGGGGGGCCCGCAGCGAGGGGGCCGGTCCGAATCAGACCCCGCTACGGCGGGTTACTACTACGGCAAGTAGCCGACGAGCCGACTCCGCGGTACGCGAGAGGAGCACCGCACCGTCGCGATCTGCGAACATCGGCGCGGCACACAGGCCGGCGGCAGGAATTTGCACGGGGTCGAGAATAAAGACTCCGCGGGAAGATGGCAACCATATTCGCCCGCCGTTTCGCCTACCGCCGAGTACCGTTCTCCCTGGTCACCAGCGGGCAACCCGGAAAGCGGCGCCGCGCGCCGGTGACCGGACAGCCGCCGCGCCGCCGGTGACACAGCCCGTCGAGCCACATCGATCACCGACCGCGCGGCGCCGGGACACGAGGTACCAGCCGCTCCTCCACCGCCGAAGCGGTGCTTCCCGGCGCGGATTCGGAGGTTTCGAGGTCCGGGGCGCTCTTCCGTCCGGCCCCCCACATCCGGCCCTACCTCGGCGAGGAGGACAGCAGGCCCGCGCGGCGACTTTCGGCGCCGGGCAGCGGCCGGTCGGCGGGAGTGGTCCAGCGCCGACAAGGGCGGGTGACCTTCACCACAGCCGCTGTACCGGAGAACCGGCATCGAGTCCCCGGCGGCGCGGCGACGGCAGCGAACCGGAGTCGGCCCGCGCGATCCTCGTACGGCCACTGTGTCCCGTACCGGGCGCGCTTCCCGAGCGCCGGTGGCACCCGGAGCCCCGGCAGCGCACGCGACGGCCGCTGCCCGGGATCCGGTCAGAACGTGAACGAGGTGCCGTAACCCGTCGTCTGCACGGTGCCGCCGGGGGTATCGGCGCGGACGGTGACGAACGGCATGGCCGAGGCCGGGGACAGACAGCCGTTGACCTGCAACGGGGTATTGCTGTGCGCGAAGGTGTACGGGAAGGTCGACTCCTCGTCGAGCTCCGCCGCGCCCACGACGGCCGTCGTCACCCTGCCCGGCGCCAAATTGACGGCGAGCTCCCCGGCGAGGCCGTTCTCTACACCGAAGGCCTGTGCCAGGGCGGCACCCACACCGGCACTGACGCCGACCTCGGGCGGTGTCAACACGTCGAGGCCGGGATCGACCATTGGTGGTGCGCCCGGCTCGGGGCCCGGCTCGACCGTGGGCGGTTCCACCGCCCCGAGGCCGAGATCGACTCCGAGATCGACCCCCACCTCGGGCGCGACCTCGGTGGCGACGGCGACACTCGGCGAGATGGCGACCGAGATACCGTTCGCGATGTCGACGGCGCAGCCGAGCAGATAGCCGGCGACGACTTCACCGCCGCGCAGCGGTGCGCCGCCGTCGGCGGCCACCGAGAAATCCCCGGATACCTTGACCGTGTGCGCGAAGGGCACCCCCATGGCCGTGTCACCGGACGGCTCGGAAGTACTGGAATTCGCGGACGCCACCACACGCAGCCCACCGGAAGTGATTTCTCCCGGCGCTGCCCACGCCGCGGTATCGCCAGTGGAGGCAGCGCCGGTGACGGCCGATATCACCGCGGCGAGCGTGGCCACAATGGATGAATACTTGCGGTTCATCGTGCTCCAGTCATCATGTTCGGATCGAAAAATTCACACGAACTCGGACACCGCCGACTGTCACGAAATCCGGATCGCGCACGCGAACCCGATTTCCAGGGCGATTACCGCCGAAGCCACTAGCCGTACCGCACCCGAGATTCGCCGATGAGTCGGTGAGCAGTACTCGCGGAGCATCATAAACAGCTGTGCCCGGTACCGGGCACAGGCCACGCGCCGCATACGCCACTGATCGGGGCACGATCTCTGTCCAGCCCGCTTCCGTGGCGCGGATCGGCGCGGGTGGACGGAACCTCGCGGTAGGGATCGGTCACGACTTCTGTCCACCTCGGACTCCGGCACGGCCCGGGTCCGCCCACGCCCATCCACCCGGGCCGGGCAAGCCTGGTCCTGGCGGAACGGGTCGGCGGCGCGGGTGAGGAGGAATGCCGGAGGCCACGGACCGCCGCCGCGCGACTCAGTGCGCCGCCGCGTCCCAGCTGCGTCCGACGCCGACCGAAACACTCAGCGGCACCGAGAGTTCGATGGCCGAGGCCATCTGCTCCCGGGCCAGCTCCTGCAACTGTTCGCGCTCGCCGGGCGCGACCTCGAAGACGAGTTCGTCGTGGATCTGCAACAACATCCGGGAACGCAGCCCGGACTCCGCGAGCGCGTTGTGCACATTGATCATCGCGACCTTGATGATATCGGCGGCGGTGCCCTGGATCGGGGCATTGAGCGCCATCCGCTCGGCGGCCTCGCGGCGCTGCCGGTTGCTGTGGTCGAGGTCGGGCAGGTAGCGACGGCGGCCGAAGAGGGTCTGCGTGTAACCCACCTTGCGCGCCTGCTCTACCACGGCGTGCAGATAGTCGCGGATACCGCCGAACCGGGCGAAGTAGATGTCCATCTGCTCCTTCGCCTCCTGGGTGCTGATCTTCAGCTGGGCGGACAGACCGTAGGAGCTGAGGCCGTACGCGAGGCCGTAGGACATGGCCTTGATGCGGCGGCGCACCTCCGGGGACACCTCGGAGATCGGAATGTCGAACGCCTTGGAGGCCACGAAACTGTGCAGATCCTCGCCGGAGTTGAACGCTTCGATCAGGCCCTCGTCACCGGACAGATGCGCCATGATCCGCATCTCGATCTGGCTGTAGTCGGCCGTCATCAGCGATTCGTAGCCCGACCCCACCACGAAGGTGTCACGGATCATCCGGCCGGTATCGGTACGGATGGGAATGTTCTGCAGGTTGGGTTCGGTGGACGACAGCCGCCCGGTGGCCGCGATGGTCTGGTTGAAGGTGGTGTGGATCCGGCCGTCGTCGGCCACGGATTTCAGCAGGCCGTCCACGGTGACCTTGAGGCGGGTGGCGTCGCGGTGGGCGAGCAGATGCTGCAGAAAGGGATGCTCGGTCTTCTCGTACAGCGATTCCAGCGCGTCCGCGTCGGTGGTGTAGCCGGTTTTGGTGCGCTTGGTCTTGGGCATATCGAGCTCGTCGAACAGCACCACCTGCAGCTGCTTCGGGGACCCGAGATTGATCTGCTTGCCGATGACGTCGTAGGCGGCGTTCGCGGCTTCGGCGACCTTGTCCGCGAACTGCCGCTGCAATTCGCCGAGCTGATCGGTGTCGACGGCGATACCGGCGTCCTCGAGTTCGGCGAGCACCCCGAGCAGCGGCAGTTCCATCTCGTCGAGCAGCGGCGTGGATTCGATCTTCGCGAGCTCTTCGTCCAGGGCATCGGCCAGATCGGCGACCGCCCGCGCCCGCAGCATCTCGTTCTGCGCGAGCTCGGCGTCGACCGCGTCCTCGGCGTCCAGCAGGGACAGCTGCGGTGCCGCTTCGGTTTCGGTGCGCAGTTCGCGGTGCAGGTACCGCAGCGACAGATCGTCGAGGTTGAAGCTGCGCTGCCCCGGCCGGACCAGGTAGGCGGCCAGCGCGGTATCGCTGCTCAGACCGCCCAGTGTCCAGCCGCGACCGCGCAGCGCGTGCAGCGCGCCCTTGGCCTCGTGCAGGGCCTTGCGATGCGACGTATCGGTGAGCCAGGCGCCGAGCGCGGATTCGTCCTCGGCGGTGAGGGCGGTGATATCGATATAGCCGGACTCTCCGTCGGCGGCGGCGATGGCGAGCGCACGCACGTCACCGGCCGCCGGTGTGCTGGTGCCGGACAACGAAATACCGTGTCGGGAACCGGATTTCGCGTGCTCGGCAAGCCAGTCCGCGACACTTCCGGGCTCCAGCGTGCGCCCGCTGATCTCGAAACCCGATTCGGCCTCCACGGTGGGCGGGGCGAGGGTTTCGAAGAGCCGGTCGCGCAGTACCCGGAATTCCAGATCGTCGAACAGCTGGTGGATCCGCTCCCGGTTCCAGGCCCCCTGGGCCAGCTGATCGGGGGTGTAGGGCAGCGGAACGTCGCGGACCATCTCGGTGAGCTGCCGGTTGAGCACCACACTGCTCAGATTGGCGCGCAGCGAGTCGCCGACCTTGCCGCGGACCTCGTCCACCTTGTCGACGAGGGTGTTCAGATCGCCGTACTCACGGATCCATTTGGCGGCCGTCTTCTCCCCCACGCCGGGGATACCGGGGAGGTTGTCGCTCGGGTCTCCGCGCAGCGCGGCGTAATCCGGGTACTGCGCCGGGGTGAGACCGTATTTCTTCTCGACCTCCTCCGGGGTGAAGCGGGTGAGATCGGAGACCCCCTTGCGGGGGTACAGCACGGTGACGTCGTCACAGACCAGCTGGATGGAGTCCCGATCGCCGGTGACCACCAGGACCCGGTATCCCTGGGGCACGGCCTGAGTGGTGAGCGTGGCGATGATGTCGTCGGCCTCGTAGCCCTCGATGGCCATCACCGGGATACCGAGTGCGCCCAGCACCTCTTTGGTCAGTTCGACCTGCCCGCGGAATTCGTCGGGGGTCGAGGACCGGTTGGCCTTGTATTCCGGGTAGGCCTCCACCCGGAAGGTCTGCCGGGAGACGTCGAACGCGGCCGCCACATGGGTCGGTTTCTCGTCGCGCAGCAGATTGATGAGCATGGCGGTGAACCCGTACACCGCGTTGGTGGTCTGCCCGGTGACCGTCTGGAAATTCTCCGCGGGAAGCGCATAGAAGGCCCGGTAGGCCAGCGAATGCCCGTCCAGTAGCAGCAGCGTGGGCCGATCTCCCGAGGAACCCGGGGTGGCGGAGGCGGCGGTCGTCGGCTGCGCGGAGGTCGGTGAGGTCACACTCGGAGAGTCTAGGGACCCCCACCGACACCCGCCCACCCCCGTACCGGCTCGCCCAGGGCCGGCGCCGCCCGGTATCGGACGGGAGCCGCCCGGGCCGACACCCCCGGACCCGCGCGCCTCCGGCACCGGTGACCAGGTGGTACGCCGGTAAGTCGGGAGCCGAGCTCAGCCGACCCCCAGATAGGCGGCCTGCACCGCCGGATCGTCGAGCAGTTCGCGGCCGCGCCCGGTCTTGGTGACCTTTCCGGTTTCCACGATGTAGGCGCGGTCGCTGCGGGCCAGCGCCTGCCGGGCGTTCTGCTCCACCAGCAGTACGGTGGTGCCGGTGGCGTTGATCTCGGCGATGATCCGGAAGATCTGCTGGATCACCATCGGCGCCAGACCCATGGACGGCTCGTCCAGGAGCAGCAGCCGCGGCCGGGCCATCAGCGCCCGCCCGATGGCGAGCATCTGCTGCTCGCCCCCCGAGAGCGTGCCACCGGACTGTCTGCGCCGCTCCAGCAGCCGCGGGAACAGTTCGAAGACCCGGTCCAGGGCGGCCGCGTACTCGGCCTTCTTGGCGAAAGGCCGCGCGTAGCACCCCATATCGAGGTTCTCCTGCACGGTCATCCCCGGGAACACACCTCGCCCCTCGGGCGCCTGCACCAGTCCGGCGATCACCCGCTCGTGCGCCTTCAACCGGCTGATATCGCGGCCCTCGAACCGGATCTGCCCGCGGGTCAACGGCAGCAGACCCGACAGGGCGCGCATGGTCGTGGTCTTCCCGGCGCCGTTCGCGCCCAGCAGGGTGACCAGTTCCCCCGGTGCGACCCGCAGCGAAATACCGTGCAGGGCCTCGATTCTGCCGTAGGCGACGACCATATCGGTGACCTCGAGCAGCGGCGCGGCGCCGGTGTCCTTCGAGAACTGGTCCGATGTCGTGGTCAACCCCGCTCCTCCGATCCGCGCCCGGCGTCGCCGGCCGCGTCCTGCTCCGCGCGCAGTGCCGCCGTGGACGCCGAGATATCCGCCGAGGTCAGGTCCTCGTCCGGTACGCCCAGGTAGGCGGCGATGACCGCCGGGTCGGTACGGATCTGCTCGGGCAGGCCGTCGGCGATCTTGCGGCCGAACTCCAGCACCACGATCCGATCGGTGACCCCCATCACCAGCCGCATATCGTGCTCGATCAGCAGCACGGTGAACCCGTCGTCGCGGATCTTGCGGATCAGGTCCATGAGCGCGGATTTCTCGCTCGGATTGAACCCGGCGGCCGGTTCGTCCAGGCACAGCAGTTTGGGTTCGGTCGCCAGCGCCCGCGCGATCTCGAGGCGCCGCTGGTCGCCGTAGGAGAGATTGCGGGCCTTCTCCACCGCGCGCGGCGCGATCCCCACGAACTCCAGCAGCGCCATTCCGCGTTCGATCGCATCCCGTTCCTCGCGGCGATGCCGCCGGGTCCGCAGGATCGCCCCGGGCACCGAGGTCCGGTGCCGGGCGTCGGTGCCCACGACCACATTCTCCAAGGCGGTCATCTCCCCGAACAATCGCACGTTCTGGAAGGTCCGGGCGATTCCGAGCCGGGTGATCGCGTTGCGTGTGGTCTTGGTGAGCGGTTTCCCGTCGAAGTACACCGCGCCCACCGCGGGCCGGTACACCCCGGTGATCGCGTTGAAACAGGTGGTCTTCCCGGCGCCGTTGGGCCCGATGAGGCCCAGGATCTCGCCGCGCCGGATCTCGAAAGTCACCGCTTCGAGGGCGGTGAGCCCGCCGAACGTCACGGTGAGGTTCTCGGTACGCAACAGCGGCGCCCCGACCTCGGTCCGGATCTCGCGGTGCGCGGCCACCACCTCGGCCACCGTCGCCGCGTCGGCGAGCGCCGGATCGACGGCGGTCACATCGACCTCCCCGGCCGATTCGACCGGCTGCTCGGCGGTGTATCCGGCGGCCAGGTCCTCGTTGTCGAACAGCGCGTCGCCCGCGTTCGGCCCGGTCACGACGTCGCCTCCCCGGCGGGCCGGCGGACGGCCCGCACGATCTGCCGGCCGTAGGCGAGCAGTTTCTGCCGGACCGGGAACAGGCCCTGGGGTCGCAGGATCATCATCACCACCAGTGCGATTCCGAAGTACAGATATTTGAGGTCACCGAGGCTCTGCGCACCGCCGGAAAAGAACATGAGCACACTGCTCAGGAGCAGCACGGCGTACACCGCGGCGAGCACGGTCACCGCGAGATACCCCCAGCGCCACGGGCCGGTCAGCTCCCGGGCCCGCAGCCGCCAGCCCACCGCCAGCGCCGCAACCACCACGATCGCGACCGTGAGCTGGATGTATCCGGTGGTCTCGTCATCGGTGATCTCCACCGACATCAACCGGTTCGGCAGGTACACCACCAGGAAGGCCCCGACGATCACGCCGAGTTTGTTGCCCTGGCCGCCGATCACCACCGCGCACAGGAACAGCATCGAGTTGATGATGTTGAAGCCGGTCGGGTTGATGAACTGCACCTGGCCCGCGAACAGGGCGCCGGACAGGCCGCCGATCCCGGCGCCGATCATGAACGCCCACAGTTTGAACTTGAAGGTGGGCACCCCCATGATCTCCGCGGCGTCCTCGTCCTCGCGAATGGCCACCCACGCCCGGCCGACCCGGCTGCGTTCCAGGTTTCCGACCAGCAGCAGCACCGCTACCACGGCGAGCATGCCGACCCAGTACCACCAGGTGCCGGAGTTGGCGCGGTCGATCAGGTCGGAACTGTTCGGATCGCCGACATTGCCGGTCGAGAAGACACCGTTGGGCCGGGATTCCGATTCGCCGATATGCGGATAGGCGATCCCGGCCAGGCCCAGGCTGCCGTTGGTGAGTTCACCCAGGTTGTCGGCGAGCAGCCGGACGATCTCACCGAAACCGAGGGTCACGATGGCCAGATAGTCCCCGCGCAACCGCAGCGTCGGCGAACCGAGGATCAGTCCGGAGACCGCGGTCACCAGAATGGCCAGCGGAACACACGCCAGCCACGCCCAATCGGAGTGCAGCCAGCCGCCGTCGGTCTGATTCCACGGACTGTTCGGACTGGTGAGCAGGCCGACGGTATACGCGCCTACCGCATAGAAGCCGACATAGCCGAGATCCAGCAGCCCGGCCTGGCCGACCACCACGTTCAGGCCGATGGCGATCAGGGCGTACATGGCGAACTGTGCCATGACCCCACCGAAACTGGTCCCGGGGGTGTCCAGCAGCGGCGGCGGGAACAGCGGCAGCAGCGCCAGGACCGCGAGGGCGGGAATACCCACCGCCCACTGCGCCGGGCGGCTCAGCCCGGCCCACCAGCTGCGGATCTCGTCGCCCAACCCGTGCCCGGCGGTTTTCTCGATCTGCACCGTGCTCATGTGCGGGCCCTCCCGAGACTTTCACCGAGAATGCCGGTGGGCCGGAAGAACAACACCAGTACCAGTACCACGAACGCCACCACGTCACGCCATTCGGTGCCGAACAGCATCTGGCCGTAGTTCTCGACCAGGCCGAGCAGCAGACCGCCGAGCAGGGCGCCGCGCAGATTGCCGATACCGCCCAGCACCGCGGCACTGAACGCCTTGATACCGAGCACGAACCCGCCCGAGAAGATGATGGCGTTGGGGATCTTCATCACGTACAGCATCGCGGCGGCGCCGGCCAGCAGACCGCCGATGAGGAACGTCAGCATGATGACCCGCTCCCGCGAAACCCCCATCAACGTGGCGGTATCGGGATCCTGGGCCACCGCGCGGATACCGCGCCCGAACCGGGTGCGGTTGATGAGCACCTCGGCCAGGACCGCCAGTGTCACCGCCGACACCACGATCACCAGCGTCACATTGGTGACGTCGGCGCCGCCGATGGTGAACTGCACCGTCGGTTCGACCAGCATGATCGGCTGCTGCGCATTGGTACCACCCAGGTCCGGCCACAGCTTCGGCAGTACGAAGTGCACGAATTCCTGGAGTACGAACGACATGCCGATCGCGGTGATCAGGAAGGTCAGCGGTTTGGCGCCGCGGCGGCGCAGCGGCCGATAGGCGGCGCGCTCCAATCCGACCGCGGCCGCACCCGACACGGCCATACCGAAGATCATCGCCAGGCCCATATAGGTCACCGTGAGGATCACGCCCTGGCTGTAGACATTGCCGCTGGGCGCGAACCCCAGCAGCATCAGGCCCACGTACTGCCCGAACATCCCGAGCATGAACACTTCGGAATGCGCGAAATTGATCAGCCGGAGTACCCCGTAGACCAGGGTGTACCCCACCGCCACCAGCGCGTATATCGCGCCGTAGGACAAACCGTCGACCGTGAGCCGCCAGAACTGATCGATCACGCCCTGGTAGTTGAAGTCGATCGATCCCTGCGCGAGTACGGCCGCGGCGGCCGGCAAGGATGCTGTCATTCGAAATCCGCCCTCATCATCATCGGACCCTCACCCGAGCAGCGCGCGCTACGCGCCCCCGGCGAATGCCGGGGCGCGTACCGCCCGCCGGCCGTTATCCGACCTTGTAGACCCAGATCAGCGCGGAGGACAGTTCCCCGTCGGCATTCCACTGGTAGTGCCGGGCCAGACCGTCGCCGCTGTAGCCGCGGACGAACTCCAGCAGGTCGGGACGGGTGAGTTTGCCGGCATCGATACCGGCCGCGAGGATGGTGGTCAGGTCGTAGCCCTCGACCGAGTACACGCCGGGGGCCTGACCGTTCAGTTCCTCGTAGGCCCGGGTGAACTCCTCCGGTCCCGGACCGCACGGGCAGGACAGCAGCGCGCCTTCCGACGAGCCGCCCGCCTGGGAGACGAACTGCGGATCGTTGGTGCCGTCGGCGGAGACGAAGGTCGCGTCCACCCCGCCGGACCGCAGCTGCTGTACCAGCGGCGCCGCCTCGGCGTAGTACCCGGAGTAGAAGACCGCGTCCGGCTGTGCGCCGGAGATCTTGGTGACGGTGGCGGAGAAGTCCTTGTCACCCTTCTTGATACTGGCCGCGCAGGCCGGATCGGCGGCCGCGCCCAGCCCGGCGGTGATGCTCTGGGCCAGGCCCACGCCGTAATCGGTGTTGTCCTGGACCACGCACACCTTCTTGTAGCCGGCCGTACCGACCAGGTACTTCGCCACCGACGGACCCTGCACGTCGTCATTGGCCAAGCCGCGGAAGAAGGTCTTCCAGCCGTTCTTCGTCAGCGTGGCGTTGGTGGCCGAGGAGGAGACCGCGACCAGCCCGGCGTCGCTGAGGATCTGCCCGGTGGCCTTGGTCTCGCCGGAGAACGCGGGGCCGACCACGCCGATCACCGACGGATCGTTCACGATCTGCGGGATGACCTGGCTGGCCTTCTGCGGATCGCCCTCGGTGTCGTATTCCTTCAGCTTGATCTGGCAGCCCGGATTCGCCTTGTTGTGCTGATCCAGGGCCAGTTTCACGCCGTTGACGATATTGATGCCCAGCGCCGCGTCCGGGCCGGTCAGCGCGCCGGCCATGGCGATGGTGGTGGTCGGCGGGCAGGTGGCCGCCCCGTTGCCGGCCGGATCGGCCGCGGCGGCGGTATCGGCGGCCGGAACTTCCTTACCCGCCGAGTCGATCTGCATCAGCGGTTGGATGGACAGTCCCCCCGCATTCGACGTTTCCGCATTCTCGGTGGTCTTGTCACCGCATCCGGTCAGGACCAGCACGGCGGCCGCCCCGATACTCACCATTCCGCGTACCGTGCGTCCGCGCCGGGGGGCACCCGACAGCCATATCGAACCGAGCACGATCTACCCCTATGTTCCTCATCAACCTCGGCCGGCCGAGGGAGCCGAAGACTCCGACTCGTGAGAAACATAGCTCCGGCATGTTGATCCCGTGTCACATTCGGATCATCGGGATGATGTCGTCGCAAATTATTTTCCGGCTTGTGTTTCCGGGGTGTTAAGGCTGGTCCGCACCCCTCGCGGGGCTTACTGCGGGGTGAGGTTCTCCAGGACCACCTCGGCCACCGCCTTCATCGTGGTGCGGCGGTCCATGGCGGTGCGCTGGATCCATTTGAAGGCCTGCGGTTCACTGAGCCCCTGCGTCTGCATGAGTACACCCTTGGCCCGTTCGACGAGTTTACGGGTCTCCAACCGCTCGGAGAGGCCCGCGACCTCGCTCTCCAGCGCGGTGATCTCGTGGAACCGGCTGGCCGCCAGTTCGATCGCCGGAACCAGATCGGATTTGGTAAAGGGTTTCACGAGGTAGGCCATGGCACCGGCGTCACGCGCCCGCTCCACCAGGTCACGCTGACTGAACGCGGTCAGGATGACCACGGGCGCAACACGTTTCGAGGCGATCTCGGCCGCGGCATCGATTCCGTCGCGGCGCGGCATCTTCACATCCATGATCACCAGATCGGGCCGGTGCTCCACCGCGAGGTCCACCGCCTGCTGGCCGTCCCCGGCCTCCCCCACCACCTGGTATCCCTCTTCGGTCAGCATCTCGACCAGATCCATCCGGATCAACGCCTCGTCTTCGGCGACGACCACGCGTTTCGCCGCGGCGTCCGCACTCGTGCTCATAAACGACCCCTCTGGTTCCGATGCCTCGTCCCGAGAGCACGGACGACGGATCCCGGCCGGAGCACGGCCGTCGATCCGCCGTCACGCGATCGGGTGGTGTAGAGACTACCTTTCACCGTGATCGGCGGTGCATATACCCTGCGTAACACGGTTCCGGCGCTATCGCGGCCCCCGCGATTCGGTGTTCCGGGCGCGCAGCCGCTACTATGAGCACCCGGTGCGCCGAGTTGGCGGAACTGGCAGACGCGACGGTCTCAAAAACCGTTGTCCGAAAGGACGTGTGGGTTCGAGTCCCACACTCGGCACCAAGGTCGGACGGTATTTCCGGATCGGGCCGTCCCCTCTCCCCTCACACAGTCCGCAGTGGGTCCGCGGTGGCTCGCGCCCCGGGGTCCGCGCGCTGCGTCACCGCGTCCGAACCCCCGGCAACCGGCGGCCGTGCGTCGGCTCCCCCGCCACCTCTCCGAGCAACGACACCGCCGGGCCGACCCGCGCGGTCATCCGCGACCGCAGCTCCCGGATGTATCGGCGCCGCCGCGGCGATACCGTCGCCCGGCGCACGACACCCCGCAACCGTTCCGCCGGCGATCGTCGCGTCCGCCGCCGCACATCACCCACGCGCTGCGCGATCAGGGTGGTCGCGCCCAGTTCGACGAACACCATCTCGTCGTCGTGGGCACCGGCCTCGGCGATCGCGCGCCGGGCCTGGTGATCCAACGCGGCGAGCCCGTCGGCGGCGAGGTGCTTCGCCAGCACCCGGGCCCGCCGGGCGCGATACCGGAGCCCGGTGCCCTCGTACAGCACGGTTTCGAACTGTTCGGCGACCCAGAACGGGCGCAGCAGCCGCGGCACCGCGTACAACTCGGCGGTCAGTTCGCGCCGCCGGGCATCACCGGCGGGATAGAGGCGCACCAGCAGCCGCAGCAGGAAGCCGGGGAAGAATCCGAAGATCGCCACCGCGACGAGGAAGGCGGCGAGGCCGTGCCATGAGGCCACGGTCTCCAGCAGTGTCGTCATCATGTCCACCCCAGGTCCATTGCGGAGAACCGGCGGTCGGCGCGCGCCGCGCGCACCGTGGCGGCCAGTTCCAGTTTTCCGTGTTCGGTCAGTTCGTAATAGCGCCGCGGCGGGCGCCGCTCGGTCAGCGTCGCCGGATCTTCCCAGCCGTCGGTCAGCCAGCCCTCCCGCAGCATTCGGGCGAGCATCGGATAGAGCACCCCGGACCGGACGCCGGACCGCCGGGCGAGGTCGTAACCCCAGTGCCGGGCATCCGGCTCGGCCAGCAGGGCCACGGCAACCCCGATCAGCGCGTGGGTCTTTCGCACCCCCGTAGTCTACATAGGTAGCGAAAGACCTGTAGGAGACGGATCCCCGCTGTCACACCCGTGGCGTGACAGCGGGCGGCGACCAGCTGCCGTCGAGAACGCCGGATTCGGGCCAGTAGGCGCGCAGGTAGAGCGAGAATGCGTCATCGGGCGCGGGCAACCAGTTGGCGAGCTGTCCCGGATCGCTGGGGCCGGCGCCGCCGACCGTGAGAGTGAGCGATCCGTCGTCGCCGTAGGTGAGATCCTGATTCCTGGTCCCCAGCGAATATCGATCCAGTTCGTTGGAATGGAAGAAGTGCTGCCTGTTGTAGACCGTCAGCGACCAGAAAGCCCGGACCGGCGGCAACTGCCCGGCGGGAAAGTGCACGGTGTAGGTGCGGGCGCCGTGCAGGCGGTGACCGGTGTCGTCGAGGTCCTGATAGAAGCAGGCGGTTTCGTCCGGAGTGTTGGCGAAGATGTTCGACTTCGCCATCGCGGTCCGGGACAGATAGTCGGTCCCGAACGTGGCGCCGTGGTGCCGGGTGGTCCAGTACCGGGCCACCGGCATCCCGATATTGCGGAACTCGAACAACTCCGCCACCACCGCGTCGGTATCGGCCGCCGTCTGCCGCAGCACCTCGGCGATCTCGCGATCGTGCGCGGCCGCGGCCAGCACCGCGCGGAACCGCGCGTACAGGGCCTGCTCGCCGGGTCGCGCCGGTACCTCGTCGAGCACCTCATCCAGTACACAGAAGAACTGATTCGGATCCACCCATTGCCTCTCGTGCCGCCCGCGGCGGACGGAACCCGCGCCGAAGGCGGGCATCGAGGACCGGTCGGCGATCCGCACACTCCCGTCGAACTCCGACAGCGGAAACATGGTGATCCGGTCCACCAGTGGCGCGATCGCCGCGCGATCGCGCGCGGTGTCGTCGAGGAAGACCCGGGGGATCACCACCCCGCAGCGGGTGTCGTAGCGGAGGACGCCGGTGATCCCGGTCGGTACCGTGCCGGTCCAGGATTCGTGGGCGAGCAGATAGAACCCGGGCGCGGTCCCGTACACGGCGCCGAGCCGGGCGAACGAATCGGTGCGCTGATCCAGCGCCTGATACACCCAGAACCGGTCACCGAATTCGGGCACCTGCACGACCGAGGGCTCCAGCCGTGCGTCCAGGACACCGAACCCGTGCAAGAGGTCCTGGTCCGGACAGGCGACGAGCCGTTCCTCCGGGCGGATGTAATCGCCCAGCATGCTCAGCGTCCCGGGCGGACCGGCGGGCGCGACCCCGGCCAGTAGTCCGGGCTCGGGGAGCTGTGCCATCGCGACGCGGCGATTGTGCATATTCACCAAGGGCCAGCCCCACAGGTACGCCGTCCGCGCCACCGCCCGCGCGTAGTCCGGTGTCACCTTCGAACCCACGACGCCGACAGAACCGGCCATGAGCAGCCACCTTCCCTCGCCAGACGGTTCTTCCGGGCATACTCCGGCGACCGTACGCCGCGGCCCGCGACGGCCGGTTCACCCGGACCGGGTGAACCGGCCGTCGCCGCGGTGCGGGTGGATCGTTTCGTCGGCGGCGAGACATATCGGCGTCCGCCATCCCAGGACCGGTCGGGAGTCCCGCCGGGATCGCCTCGGAATGCGAGTTGCCGCCACCACCGACACCCGAGGCCCGGCACGACCGGCTCGGTATTCACGGGAACATTTTTCGTACCGGCGGGAAAATTCGGGCCGTATTCGTGTACGGCACGCTACACGCAGATGAATTGACACTCGTAAGGCTGTGATATTGCACAGAGACCGGCGCTGCGCACAGGCAGCGCGAATTACCGTTGCGCTATGCACATCCTGTTCGTCTGCAATGGAAACGTGTGCCGCTCGGTGATCGCCGAACGGCTCACCTGTTCCATCGCGGTCGAATACCGGCTCCCCGGCATCACCGCCGAAAGTGCCGGCACTCGCGCCCTGGTGGGGTTCCCGGTGGAACCACGGGCGGCCGAGGCCATCACCGGGCTCGGTGGGGATCCCAGTGGATTCCGTGCTCGCAAACTCAGACCCGAGCATATCGACCGCGCGGATCTCGTACTCACCATGACCGAGAACATTCGCGACGAGGTGGGCGAAACGGCCGCCGGTTCCCACTCCCGGACCTTCACGCTGCTGGAGGCCTATCGGATCGCCCGCGTCACCGGCGCCCGCACCGTGGCCGACCTGCATCGTCACCGGCACAACCTGTCCCGGGTCGGACGGGAGAACATCGCCGACCCGGTGGGCCTGTCGGCCAAGGCGTACTGCGAGGTCGGTGACCGGATCGCCGAGGCCCTGGTGCCGCTGCTGGTCGCCTTGGCCCCCGCCGCCACGCCCGAGGATCAGCACTGGGGCCGGCCGCCGCTGGTGGTCCGGCCGAATGCCGCCACCACTCGGCTCTCACCGCTGGTCGCGGCCCAGCACACCGCCTGGTACGCATGAGGACTCGAGCCCGAACACCGGTCCGACCGGCGCGGGGGCCGGCGCCGGCTACGCGGCGCGGGCCGCTGCCGGACCGCGGCGTGCCGGGCACCGCGAACCCGCGGCCGGACCGCCCGCACCCGCCCGGCCGGCCGCGAATACCGACGCGCGACCTGACTTTCCACGTTCAGGGCACTACACTCGCCATCCGGACCATCGATCCGAAGAATCCGATCCCGTTGCAGGTTCGACACACGACAGGAATCAGGCATGCCGAAACGCATTTCGGATGTTTCGCTTCATGTTTATGTGACACCGGAAATCCTGGACGACCTCGTCGACACCGTGCGAGCGGAACTGGACGAGCATCTGGGCGACGGTGATATCTGCGCGTGGCGCTTCACCCTGCCGGTCGCCGAGGACGATTCCCGGCACCGCGAGTTCGACAATCGCTGGCGTACGGCCAATCCGGGGGCACAGCCGCAGGGGCACGCCACCTTCGAGATCGCACTGAGCCTGGCCGGCGACCCGGCCGAACTCACCGACGGCTATCTCGCCGCCCTCGAACACCGGCTGCTCCGGGGTCTGGACGCGCACGGCCCGGGCGCGCCGTTCACCTTCAGCACCGAACAACGCACCGATCCCGAGTGGGAGCCGCTGCTGCCGGAGCGCCTCTGATCCGTCAGTTCCCGAGTGCTCAGCGGCGGGCCGGGAAGTGCCGGATCACGCCCTCCTGCACCGTGGTGGCCAGCAGGTCACCCGCGCGCGAGTAGAAGCGGCCGGTGGCCAGGCCCCGCGATCCCGCGGCGACCGGGGACTCGGTGGAGTACAGCGCCCAGTCGTCGAAGCGGAACGGCCGGTGGAACCAGATGGAATGGTTCACCGTGGCGGCCACGATCCGGTCCAGACCCCACGACAGACCATGCGTGGTGAGGATCGAATCGAGCACGGTGGTGTCGGAGGAATAGCTCAGCGCCGCGACATGGATCAGCGGATCGTCGGGCAGGGTGCCGTCGGCACGCATCCACACCCGGTTGTGGTTGAGCTTCTCCCCGGTCCCCTTGAGGATCCAGGCCGGATCGTTCGTGTACCGCATATCGATCGGATGCGGGGCGTTCACGAACATCTCGAGTTTGTCCTCGAACCCGGCGAAGCTCTCCTGGATTCGCGGCAGCGTCTCCGGATCCGGCACCTCGGGCCGCTCGTGCGCGTGCTCGAGGCCCTTGCCCCACTCCTGGAACGACGCCAGCATGACGAACAGTTCCTGGCCGTCCTGGGTGGCGGTGACCGTACGGTTGGCGAACGCCCGGCCGTCGCGGTGCCGCTCCACGTGGTACTCGATCGGCTTCTTCACATCGCCGCCGCGCACGAAATGCGCGTTCAGCGCGTGGATCGGGCGGTGTCCGGCGGTCCGGCCCGCCGCGATCACCGCCTGGGAGACGAGCTGGCCCCCGAAGGTCCGGCTGGACACCTTCGCCGGATGGTGTCCGAGGAAGACGTCCTCGGACACCTCGTCGAGATCCAGCAGTTCCAGCAGGGTGTCCAGATCGGTGTGGTTGTCCGTCTCCGGGTCGCCGACCGGCGCGCTCACCGGGCGGCTCCGCGATCCTCGGTCATCAGTGATCCTCCTCGCCGATGCGGTGCACATGGATCAGGTTGGTGGAACCGACGGTACCGGGAGGAGAGCCCGCGACGATGACCACGAGGTCGCCCTTGCGATACCGGTTCATGCTCAGCAGCGCCTGATCGACCTGTTTGATCATGGCATCGGTGCTGTCCACGGTGGGCACGATGAAGGTTTCGGTGCCCCAGGTCAGCGCCAGCTGACTGCGCACTTCCGGAAGGGGGGTGAACGCCAGCAGCGGCAGCGGCGTGTGCAGCCGGGCCAGCCGGCGCACCGTGTCACCGGACTGGGTGAAGGCCACCAGCGCCTTCGCGTTGAGACGTTCCCCGATATCGCGGGCGGCGTAGGAGATCACACCGCGCTTGGTGCGCGGGGTATGGGTGAGCGGGGGGACATTGGTGGATTCGGTCTCCACCGCGTGCACGATGCGGGCCATGGTGCGCACCGTCTCGATCGGATACTTGCCGACCGAGGTCTCCCCGGACAGCATGACCGCGTCCGCGCCGTCGAGCACCGCGTTCGCCACATCCGAGGCCTCCGCGCGGGTGGGCCGGGAGTTCTCGATCATCGATTCGAGCATCTGGGTGGCGACAATGACCGGCTTGGCGTTCTCGCGCGCCATCTGGATCGCCCGCTTCTGCACGATCGGCACCTGCTCGAGCGGCAGTTCCACACCGAGGTCGCCGCGGGCCACCATGACCGCGTCGAACGCCAGCACCACGGCCTCGAGGTTGTCGATGGCCTCGGGCTTCTCCAATTTGCCGATCACCGGTACCCGGCGGCCGACCCGGTCCATCACCTCGTGGACGAGTTCGATATCGGAGGGAGAGCGCACGAAGGACAGCGCGATGAAGTCCACGCCCAGGTTGAGGGCGAATTCCAGATCCTCGATGTCTTTGTCGGAGAGCGCGGGCACCGACACATCCATACCCGGCAGCGAAACACCCTTGTTGTTGCTGACCGGGCCGCCCTCGGTCACCTCGCACACCACGTCGTTGCCCTCGACGCGGATCACCTCGAGCCCGACCTTGCCGTCGTCGACCAGCAGCCGGTCGCCGGATTTGGCGTCGGCGGCGAGCTGTTTGTAGGTGGTGGAGACACGGTCGTGGCTGCCGACGATGTCGTCGACGGTGATCCGCACGGTCTCACCGGTTGCCCAGACCGTCCGGTCCTCGGCGAAGCGACCCAACCGGATCTTGGGGCCTTGCAGATCGGCGAGTATGCCGACGGCGCGGCCGAGATCGTCGCAGGCCTGCCGCACCTTCTTGTAGTTTTCGGCGTGGTCGGAGTGTTCGCCGTGGCTGAAATTGAGCCGGGCGACATCCATACCACTCTCGACGAGCTCTCGAATACGTTCCTCGGTGGCAGTGGCCGGCCCGAGGGTGCACACAATCTTCGTCCGTCGCATCACGTGTCGAGCCTAATCCTGCCGAGTTGTTCCGTTCCGCCCGCCCCCGGGCGATGCGCCGGACCGAACATGCGGCGAATCAGCGGGCAGACCTGCGAAGCTAACTCTGCCATACGAAATTCACCGAACAGCTACACATTGATGAACTCCGCGCTACGGCATACGCGATCGGGCACCGGCCGGACCGTCCGGCCTCAGACGCGCCCCGGGTCGCCGCGACTCGCGAACCCCCCGGGAAACGGCGCAGACCCCCGGCGGCGCCGGGGGTCTGCGG
>NZ_JBEXLL010000033.1:0-67118 GCF_040609955.1 Nocardia sp. NPDC004568 | reverse complement strand
CTGAACGACGGGACCGAGGGGCCTCGACCCCACGCGTCGAAGGCTCGCCAATACTATTGCCCGGTGGCTGAGCGTATACCCGTGGTGATCGTGGCCGGATTCCTCGGTGCCGGAAAGACCACCCTGCTCAACGATCTGTTGCGCAACACCCGCGGCACCCGCATCGGGGTGGTGGTCAATGATTTCGGCGCCGTGAACATCGACGCGATGCTGGTGGCGGGCCAGGTCGACGCCATGGTGTCGCTGGGCAACGGCTGTGTGTGCTGCGCGGTGGACGTCTCCGAACTCGACGAGCTGTTCACCCGATTGACCGATCCCCGCGCCGGTATCGATGTGATCGTGGTGGAGGCCAGCGGGCTGGCCGAACCGCGCAATCTGGTGCGCATGGTGGTGGGCAGCGAGAACTCCCGGATCCGTTACGGCGGGCTGCTCGAAGTGGTGGACGCGGGGGAGTTCGCCGGGAGCCGGGCGCGGCATCCGGAACTGGCGAGTCATCTACGCCTGGCCGATCTGGTCGTGGTGAACAAGGCCGACCGGGTCGACGCGGTGCGTCTCGACGAGTTACGCGCCGAGATCACGGAACTGACCGAGGGCGCACCGGTGTACGCGACCACGCACGGCCGCATCGACCCTGGGCTGCTGTTCGATCCGCGCCGCCGCGACGAACCGCGCATCGGCGAGCAGCTGAGTCTCGACGAACTGCTCCGTGACGAACACGCGGACGACGAGTCCGACGGTGACCACCGGCATCTGCACGACGATTACACCAGTGTGGTGTTCACCGAGACCGCGGCGCTGCATCCGCGCCGGCTGGTCGATTTCCTGGAGAAACCGCCCGCCGGGCTGTTCCGTGCGAAAGGTTTCGTCACCTTCGCCGCGCCGGGGGCCGGGAGCTTCCTCCTGCATCTGGTCGGCCGCGCGATCACCCTGGAACAGGCCGACCGCGCCCCCCGCGGCGCCGGGACGGAGCTGGTGCTCATCGGCACCGGTCTCGAGACCGACGCGGTGCTGGAACAGTTGCGGGCGACCGTGCACAGCGGACCCGGCGAACTGGACGACCAGGAGATGCTCGCGGTCTGGCGCTACGTTCCCGATATCGCGCGGGAGGGGGCGGACGACGACTACCCGCAGGCGTTCACCCATTCGGAGAGCCCGTCGGCGAACAGCTGACGTTTCCAGATCGGCACTTCGTGCTTGATCCGGTCCACCAGCGTCGAGCAGGCCGCGAAGGCC
The DNA here is from genome assembly GCF_040609955.1 of Nocardia sp. NPDC004568. Taxonomy (NCBI): domain Bacteria; kingdom Bacillati; phylum Actinomycetota; class Actinomycetes; order Mycobacteriales; family Nocardiaceae; genus Nocardia; species Nocardia sp. NPDC004568. The sequence goes on along the minus strand of NZ_JBEXLL010000033.1, from coordinate 65,885 downwards.
TCCGCGCGATGCGGTGCGGCCACCGCGGTCACGATCGCCAGATCACCCACCACCAGGTCGCCGATCCGGTGCACGGCCGCCACCGGCAGACCGCTCGATTCGGCGACCGCGGTACAGCATTCGCGCAGGAAACGGACCGCGTCCGGATGCGCCGAGTACTCCAGCGCCGATACCGCCTGCCCGCCGTCGTGATCACGGACCACGCCGGTGAACAGCACCACCGCGCCGTAGTGTGATCCGCGGACGGCCGCGTCGACCACCATGGGATCCAGGGGCTGGTCGCTGATCTCGGCGAGCCGCACTCCGCCGACCGGGGTGAAGTGTGGGCGGCCGGGTGTTCCGGTGGGCAGGTCAGGCATGTGCGCTCTCGTTTCCGGAATTCGTATCCCGCGGTGCGCTGTCGTGCTCGTGCGCGCCGCCACCGGCCACCTGCGCGAGCAGATGCGTGAGCAGTGGTTCCAGCACCGCGATACCGTCTTTCACCCCGCCCGGAGAACCGGGCAGATTCACCACCACCGAGCGGCCGGCCAGACCCGCGACACCGCGGCTGAGCGCCGCGAGCGGGAATTTCGCCGTGCCGCGCTGCCGGATCGCCTCGGCGACTCCCGGCAGCTCCCGGTCCAGCAGGGCCGCGGTCGCCTCCGGGGTGTGGTCGGTGGGGGAGGCGCCGGTGCCGCCGGTGGTCACCACCAGGTCGGGGGCGGTGCGCAGCGCGTCGGCCAGGCCGTCGGCGATCTCGGCGTCGGCGTAGACGAGGGGCCCGCGCACCGTGTACCCGAGATCGCGCAGCCACGACACCAGCCGCGGTCCGGTGGTGTCGGTCCGGGTTCCGGCCGCCGCGCCGGTGGACGCCACGAGCACCGCCGCGGTGCCGCTGATATCGCTTCGGGGCCCGGCCGCATGTGTTGCCGGTTCGGAGCGCGGCACCGGTTGCGGGGTGGTGCCGGTACCGGCCGCCGGCCGCGGGCGGGTCCAGTGGCCGCGTTTTCCGCCCTCTTTGCTGAGCAGGCGTACTCCGTTCAGCTCCGCGGCCGGGTCGACCGCTTTCACCATGTCGTGCAGGGTGAGTCCGGCCACGGCCACCGCCGTCAGCGCTTCCATCTCCACCCCGGTGGGTCCGGTCGTCTTGGCAGTGGCCTCGATGGTGATGGTGGAATCGGTGAAGCCGAATTCGACCTTCACCGAGGACAGCGCGAGCTGATGGCACAGCGGGATCAGCTCGGCGGTCTTCTTGGCCCCCGCGATCCCGGCCAGCCGGGCGGTCGCGAGAACATCGGCCTTCGGCATATCGTCGGCGCGCACCAGCGCCACCACCGCGGCGGTGGTGCGCAGTTCCCCACCGGCGACGGCGATCCGCGCGGTATCGGCTTTGGCGCTCACATCCACCATGCGGGCGCGGCCCTCGGCATCCACATGTGACAACTCGCTCATAGCGTCCACACTCGCACAGTCGCGCCGGGCGGGAGTTCGGTCACCGCGGCCGGGATATCGATCAGCACATCGGCCGCCGCCATACTCGCGACGAGATGGGACCCGGGTGCGGAGACCACCTCCACGGCGTGCGGCCGCACCCCGTTGCGGACGAGCCGCCCGCGCAGGAACTGGCGGCGGCCCTCGGGTGACCGGCGCACCGCGCCCAGCAGCGGGAGCTCGTATTCCGGTACCGGGTCCAGCCCGCAGAGATGTCGCAGGATCGGCCGGGCCAATACCTCGAACGACACCACCGCGCTCACCGGGTTCCCCGGAAAACTCAGCACCGGCACCCCGTCGACGATCGTGAGACCCTGCGGGCCGCCCGGTTGCATGGCCACCGAGCCGAACTCGCCGCCGAGCGGGATGAGGACCTCCCGGACGACCTCGAAGTCGCCCATGGACACCCCACCCGTGGTGATCACCAGATCGGCGGCGGCGGTCGCGGCGCGCAGCACCCGCCGGAACTCCGCGGGTTCGTCCCGGCAGTGCTCGACACCGGCCACCGCGACACCGTTGGCGGTGAGCGCGGCCGCGAGCGCGATGCCGTTGGAGTTGTAGATCTGGCCCGGCCGCAGCGCGGCTCCGGCGGGCACGAGCTCACTCCCGGTGCTGATGACGACCGCTCGCACGGGTGCGAACACCGGAACCCGGCCCACACCCGCGGCCGCCAGTGCCGCGATATGACGCGGAGCGAGCAGAGTCGCGGCCGAAACCAGTTCGGCGCCCGCCCGGATATCGCTGCCCGGCTCCCGCACGAATTCGCCGGCCGAGCGGCCGCGGGTGATCCGCACCGAGTGCTCGTCGGCGGTCGTGTCCTCCACCGGGACCACGCAGTCGGCGCCGGCCGGAAGCGGCGCTCCGGTCATCACCTTGCGGGCGGTCCCCGGTGCCAGCGCTTCGTGGCCGGGATCACCGGCGGCGATCACGCCGGTGAGCGGCAGGGTCACCGGGGCGACCGCGACATCCTGCGACCGCACGGCGTAGCCGTCCATGGCGGAGTTACGGAAAACGGGCAGATCGATCGGCGCGTGCTGATCCCGCGCGAGCCGGCGGCCGAGCGCCTCCGCCACCGGGACGTCCTCCACCGGCCGGGCGGCCAGCGGCCGCAACAGCTGCTCGATGGTGTCGCGATAGTCGTCCGCCGACCGGACCGGACGACTGGCGGGCCGAGAAATCATAGGGCCAGACTAGTAGCGCTCGGCGGCCGATCGCGGCCCGTCGCTCCCGGGTGGTGACGCGCGGGAGGGGCACTCGATACCGGCGAATACCGCCGAGGGTCGATATCGCGGCGGACCCGGCGTACATAATGGAGGCGTGACGCTGGTCGAAATGGGGATTCCCACCGTGCGGTCCGGGCGCCCCTCCCTCGATGGACGTCCGGAAACGCCGCTGCTGGTGGATCGATTCGGCCGGATCGCGCGCGATCTGCGGGTGTCCATCACGGAGAAGTGCTCGCTGCGCTGCACCTACTGCATGCCCGAGGAGGGGCTGCCCGCCATTCCGCCCGCGGAATTGCTCACCGCGTCCGAGATCGTTCGCCTGGTCACGCTCGCCGTCCGCGAACTGGGGGTACGCGAGGTGCGGTTCACCGGCGGCGAACCCCTGATGCGGCGCGAGCTGGAGGAGATCGTGGCCGGTTGTCACGCGGCGGTGCCGGAGGTGCCCCTGGCCATGACCTCCAACGGGATCGGCCTGCGGCATCGTGCCGCCGGGCTGGCCGCGGCCGGGCTGAGTCGGGTCAATATCTCCCTCGACACCGTGGACCGGGCCGATTTCGCCCGGTTGACCCGGCGTGACCGGCTGGATTCGACGATGTCGGGTATCCGGGCCGCCGCCGCGGCCGGGCTGGCGCCGGTGAAGGTGAACGCGGTGCTCATGCGGCAGACCCTGCACGGCGCCGCCGATCTGCTGCGCTGGTGCCTGGACGAGGGATGCGAACTGCGGTTCATCGAGGAGATGCCGCTGGACGCCGACCACGAATGGGCGCGGGCCAATATGGTGACCGCCGCCGAACTGCTGGAGGTGCTGGGCGCCCGGTTCCGGCTCACCGCCGTCGGCCGCGACGATCCGGCCGCCCCCGCGGAGACCTGGCTGGTCGACGGGGGCCCCGCGACCGTCGGCATCATCGCCTCGGTGACCCGTAAGTTCTGCGATACCTGTGACCGCACGCGGCTGACCGCCGACGGTATGCTGCGGTCCTGCCTGTTCAGTGATCAGGAGTTCGATCTGCGCGCGACTCTGCGCGCCGGGGCGAGCGACGCGGAACTGGCGCAGCTGTGGCGCGGCGCGATGTGGCAGAAATGGGCGGGCCACGGTATCGATGCCGAGGGTTTCGTCCCGCCGGAACGCACGATGGGAGCAATAGGTGGTTGAGGTCCGCTACTTCGCCGCCGTGGCCGACGCGGTCGGTAAGGACACCGAGACCTTGGACCTGCCCGCCGGCGCCACCATCGCCGACCTGCGTTCCCGGCTCGCCGAGACCTACGGTGAGGACCTGGACAAGATGCTGGGCGTCTGCGCGTATCTGATCGGCGACGAACTCACCCGCGACAACACCGCGACACTGACGAACCGGGTCGATGTCATGCCACCCTTCGCCGGCGGCTGACCCGGACGGTTCGGTCGGCTCCGTTCCGGGGGCCTACCGCGGCTTCGCGCGACGGCCGCTCGCCCGGCCCGGTACGTGACTCCGGGCGACCGGGTCCGCGCGTGCTCCCGGCTACCGCGCCGCCGGCCCGCGAGTCGCCCGCTCGCGTCGACCGGGCACGGGCTGTTCCGCACCGCGGTCTCCCCGCCGGTCTCGATCGGCGACCGATCGCGCACCGGGGCCGACCGGCTCGGCGCCGGAGGTGTGCACCGGCGCGCTCAGCGCCACCAGTCGTCGAGCGGAGTCACCGGAACCGTGCGCTTGTGCCGGGTGGTGCGGAAGATCGTCTCGATACGCTTCGCGACCTCGTCGGTGACGTCCTTGCCCTCGAGGTAGTCGTCGATCTCGCTGTAGCGCAGGCCGAGCGCTTCCTCGTCGGGCAGAGCCGGACGGTCGTCCTCCAGGTCCGCGGTCGGCACCTTGGACGACAGGCGCGCGGGTGCGCCCAGCTCCTCGAGCAGCGCGGCACCCTGGCGTTTGGTGAGGCCGGTCAGCGGGGTGACGTCCACGCCGCCGTCACCGTATTTGGTGAAGAACCCGGTGACCGCTTCGGCGGCGTGGTCGGTGCCGATCACCAGCAGGTTCTCCTGACCGGCGAGGGCGTACTGGATCACCATCCGCTCGCGGGCCTTGATGTTGCCGCGCACGAAATCTCGTAGTTTGCCGACCCTGAGGGCCGAGGCCACCTCGGCCGCCACGGCGTTGGCGCCCGGCCGGACATTGACCACCACCGATTCGTCGGGCGCGACGAAGGTCATGGCGACGCGGGCGTCGGCCTCGTCGGATTGGACCCCGTAGGGTAGTCGGACCGCGACGAATCGGACCTCGTGGCCTTCGGCGCGCAGCTCCTCGGCGGCCAGCTGGCACAGCCGTCCGGCGAGGGCGCTGTCCTGGCCCCCGCTGATGCCGAGCACGAAACCTTTTGCCGGTGTGGCGCGCAGATAGTCCTTCAGGAAATCGACGCGGCGCCGGACCTCGACCTTCGGTTCGATGTTCGGCAGCACACCCAGTTCGGAGATGATCTGTTCACGCAGGTTTCCCATGCCGAATCACTCTACTGCTCGGCTCGTCCGGCTACGCGGCGAACAAGGGCTTCCCAGCTGTCGCCGATCTGCTCACGCGTGTAACCCTGCGCGCGTAGCTGGTGCAGGACCAGCGCGGCACCGAGCCCGGCCAGCAGGGAGTCGGCCAGCAGCCCGAGATCGCCCGGGGTGCCCGCGTCGCGCAGCAGCATCGTCACATGGGTTTTCAGCACGAGGTAGGGCCGGCTGCTGAAATGGTCCTCGGAGGAACCGAGTTCGGCCGCCCGGTGCAGTTCGCCGGCCACTTCGAGATCCAGCAACCGGGCCCGGCCGAACGCGACGAGTCGCTCCACCGGCGGCGCGCCCGGACCCAGCGGTGGCGGGCCGAAGATGAACGCCTGCTGCGCCTGGGTTTCGGAGTGGTCCAGCAGCGCGTACATCAGACCGGTCCGGTTGCCGAAGCGCCGGAACACCGTGCCCTTGCCGACCCCGGCCCGTTTGGCCAGCGCGTCCATGGTGAGAGCGTCCACACCGTGGTCGCGCACTAGTTCCTGGGCGGCGTCGAGCAGCCGGCGCCGGTTGCGCGCGGCGTCGGCGCGTTCGGCCGGTTCCCCGGTGCCGGGCAGTACGGGGCCGACCGGCCGCGGCGGGTGGACCCGCAGCGCGAGCGGCTCGGCGGGCGCCGGCGCGGGGGCCGGGTCCCGGTCGCCCGGGGGTCCGGATCCGGCGGAATCCGGACTGAGTGTGTCGTAGTTCACGGCGCGGGGTGTCCCTCCGGAGGAATGTAGCGGACCATGGTCCGGTTGACCTGGGCAGTGCGATCGTCACACAACTAGTACCGCAGGAGTCAACATGAGCCAGACCCGTATCGTCGCCCTCGTAGGTAGCCTTCGCGGCGCCTCGGTCAGTCGGCAGATCGCCGAGGCGGCGGTCTCGACCGCGCCCGCGGGCGCTGAGGTCTCCATCTACGAAGGTATCGGTGATATCCCGTTCTACAACGAAGATATCGATATCGCGGGTTCGGTACCGGCCGCCGCCCAGGCGCTGCGCGACGCGGTCGCGGCGAGCGACGGTCTGCTGTTGGTCACCCCGGAATATAACGGCACCCTGCCGGCGGTACTGAAGAATGCGATCGATTGGCTGTCCCGGCCCTACGGCGCGGGTGCGATCAGCGGTAAGCCCGTCGCCGTGCTCAGTGGTTCGATCAGCCCCAACGCTGCCCGGTGGGCGCACGGCGACGCGGTCAAGTCCGTGGGTATCGCGGGCGGGAAGATCGTCGAGGAAGCGCATCTGCACTACGCCGCGTGGGGTGAGCGCTTCGCCGCCGGCCACCCGCGTGAGGACGTCGAGGTGCTGCGTGAGCTGACCGAGTCGGTGAAGGTTCTGGTCGCCGCCGCCAGCGGGGAGCTCGTTTCCGCCTGATCTCCAGCGCATCGCGAGGGCCGCTCCGTCCGACGACGGGGCGGCCCTCGCGTTTCCGGTCGGTCGGTTTCCTACGGGACCCGAGGGCCTGCTGGGGCAGTGGGCGACTGGTGTGACAGGCGTAGTCTTCTGCGTTTGCTGAAAGAGAACTGGCCCGGACGATTTGTGATCTGGGCCACGGTGAATACGGCGTGTCGAGTTGCTGTCCTGCGGCTTACAGCGGTGAAATCACATGGTTGTGACTCGCAACATCTCGTGTTGTTTCTTTCTGTCGGCCACTAGGTGTAGTGTCATCGATGCCTGGAGGCGGCGGCGCAATCGGCCCGCCGGCACCGGGTGGAACCGGCCCGGACATGGCGTTTCAGGGTCGGTCCTCGGAGTTTGCGCAGATCATCCGATCGTGCCGACACACCGCACAACACAGACGGGTCACCGGCTGGGATCAGGCATGCGGTGAGCTCGGCCCGGAGGGCGGCGGACCGTCACCACGAAGGACCGCGAACACCGCACATAGGCACAGGAGAGAGGGACTCGAATGATCACCGTGTACACCAAGCCCGCTTGCGTGCAGTGCAACGCCACCTACAAGGCCCTCGACAAGGCCGGGGTGGAGTACGAGGTCGTCGATATCTCCACCGATGCCGATGCGCGCGACTACGTGATGGCTCTCGGTTACCTGCAGGCTCCCGTCGTCGTCTCCGGTGACGAGCACTGGTCCGGTTTCCGGCCCGACCGCATCAAGGCACTGGCCACCGTCGCCGCCTGAGTGCGTCAGGCCCGGCGGCGGCAGCGCAGCGTAACCACGAAGGGCCCGCGCTCAGGCCCGATGGACACAGCCTGAGCGGATATCGCGCCCGACCGGGTCGGGGAACAGGGGAGGTGAGATGTTCGAATCACAGACGCTGGTGTACTTCTCCAGCGCGTCGGAGAACACCCACCGGTTCGTCGAGAAGCTGGATATCCCGGCACTCCGGATCCCTCTGCACACCACCGACTCGCTGCGGGTCGACGAACCCTACGTGCTGATCGTCCCCACCTACGGGGGTGGCCGGCACGTGCTGGGTTCGGCTCGTTCCGACAAGGAATTCGTCCCGCGCCAGGTCGCCAAGTTCCTCAACGATCCGCACAACCGCGCCCTGTTGCGCGGGGTCATCGCCGCGGGGAATACGAACTTCGGCGACACCTTCTGCTTCGCAGGTGATGTCATCTCGCGTAAATGCGGGGTGCCCTACCTGTACCGCTTCGAACTCATGGGAACCGCCGAGGACGTCGCCCGCGTCCGTGAGGGATTGGGATTGTTTTGGCAGCAACAACGACAGCACCAGCAGGTATGACCGCCCGCCTGGAGCAGCCCCCGCAGCGTGCCGGCGAACCCGGTGAGGTCCTGGACTACCACGCCCTCAACGCGATGCTGAACCTGTACGGTCCGAACGGCGAGATCCAGTTCGACAAGGATCGCGAGGCCGCGCACCAGTACTTCCTGCAGCACGTCAATCAGAACACCGTCTTCTTCCACAACCTGGACGAGAAGCTCGACTACCTCGTCGAGGAGAACTACTACGAGTCCGAGGTGCTCGAGCAGTACAGCCGGGCTTTTGTGAAGAAGCTGTTCCAGCAGGCCTACGCCAAGAAGTTCCGGTTCCCCACCTTCCTCGGCGCGTTCAAGTACTACACCTCCTACACCCTCAAGACCTTCGACGGGAAGCGCTACCTGGAGCGTTTCGAGGACCGGGTGTGCATGGTCGCGCTCACGCTGGCCGCCGGTGACGAGGTGCTCGCGGGCATGCTGGTCGAGGAGATCATCGACGGCCGTTTCCAGCCGGCCACCCCGACCTTCCTCAATTCCGGCAAGAAGCAGCGCGGCGAACCGGTGTCCTGCTTCCTGCTGCGTATCGAGGACAATATGGAGTCCATCGGGCGCTCCATCAACTCGGCGCTGCAGCTGTCCAAGCGCGGTGGCGGGGTCGCGCTGCTGCTCAGCAATATCCGTGAGCACGGTGCCCCGATCAAGAAGATCGAGAACCAGTCCTCGGGCGTCATCCCGATCATGAAACTGCTCGAGGATTCGTTCTCCTACGCCAACCAGCTCGGCGCGCGGCAGGGGGCGGGCGCGGTGTACCTGCACGCCCACCACCCCGATATCTACCGTTTCCTCGACACCAAGCGCGAGAACGCGGACGAGAAGATCCGCATCAAGACACTGTCGCTGGGCGTGGTGATCCCCGACATCACCTTCGAGCTGGCCAAGAAGAACGAGGACATGTACCTGTTCTCGCCCTACGACGTGGAACGGATCTACGGCAAGCCGTTCGCCGATATCGACGTCACCGAGAAGTACTACGAGATGGTCGACGACAAGCGGATCCGCAAGTCCAAGATCAAGGCGCGCGAGTTCTTCCAGACCATCGCCGAGTTGCAGTTCGAATCCGGCTACCCCTACATCATGTTCGAGGACACGGTGAACCGGGCCAACCCGATCGCCGGCAAGATCACCCATTCGAACCTGTGCTCGGAGATCCTGCAGGTCTCCACCCCCTCGACCTACAACGACGACCTCACCTACTCCCACGTGGGCAAGGACATCTCCTGCAATCTGGGGTCACTGAACATCGCCAAGGCGATGGACTCCCCGGATTTCGCGCGCACCATCGAGGTGGCGATCCGGGCGCTCACCGCCGTCTCCGACCAGACCCATATCAACTCGGTGCCCTCGATCGAACAGGGCAACAACTCCTCGCACGCCATCGGCCTCGGCCAGATGAACCTGCACGGCTACCTGGCGCGCGAGCACATCCACTACGGGTCCGAAGAAGGGCTCGACTTCACCGACATCTACTTCTACACCGTCGTCTATCACGCCCTGCGGGCCTCGAACACGCTGGCGCGGGAACGTGGCACGTACTTCGGCGGATTCCCCGAATCGAAGTACGCCTCGGGTGAGTACTTCGACAAGTACACCGGTCGGGTGTGGGAGCCGAAGACCGAACGGGTCGCCCGGTTGTTCGCCGACGCCGGTATCCACATCCCCACCCAGGACGACTGGCGGGAGCTGAAGGCCGCGGTCATGGAGCACGGCCTCTACAACCAGAATCTGCAGGCCGTCCCGCCGACCGGGTCGATCTCCTACATCAACCACTCCACCAGCTCCATCCACCCGGTGGCGTCGAAGATCGAGATCCGCAAGGAAGGCAAGATCGGCCGCGTTTACTACCCGGCCCCGTACATGACCAACGAGAACCTGGACTACTACCAGGACGCGTACGAGATCGGCTACGAGAAGATCATCGACACCTACGCCGCGGCCACCCAGCACGTGGACCAGGGCCTGTCGCTGACCCTCTTCTTCAAGGACACCGCCACCACCCGCGACCTGAACAAGGCCCAGATCTACGCCTGGCGCAAGGGCATCAAAACCCTCTACTACATCCGCCTGCGGCAGATGGCACTGGAGGGCACCGAGGTCGAGGGCTGCGTGAGCTGCATGCTCTGAGGTCCTGAACAGTATTTCCATCGCGGTTGCCGGCGTCCATGTCCCTGTTGTGGCGGACATGTGGCGCCGGTGGTCGTCTCCGGTAAAACGCCGATAGCATCGGATAGCGCCTGTCGCTATATATGATCGCTGCAATCGCTTCGGCGAATGATCTGCCGTTGTTCACCCGCAATGTGGACGACTTCGAAGGTCTGGAGCCGTTGCTGACGGTGGTCGCGCTCTGAAGTGCAGGGCCGGCGGGGCGCAGCTTCCCGGTGCGGCCGCCTATCGGTGCACCGGGAACCCCACTGTCCGGAATCAGGACAGCGCCGGGAGTACTTCGCGTTCGAAGAGTTCGATACCGCTGGTGTCGTAGGCCGCTTCGGGGAAGTTGAAGATGGCGTAGCCCAGCCCGCGATCGCGGACGGCGGACAATTTCTCCACGATCTGTTCCGGGGTGCCGACCGCCGCACTGCCGTTGTTCAGATTGTCGACATGGGCGCGGGCCTTCTCCGCGCCCAGGACGGGGGCGATCCGGGCGGCGTGCTCGGACTTGCGCTGTTCGACCTCGGCCTCGGTGGTGCCGATGGCGACATTGAAGTTGGCGCTGCGCACGATGGCGTCGAAATCGGTGCCGACCTCGGCGCAGTGCGCGCGCAGGATCTCCGATTTGTGGGTGAACTCGTCGGGGCTGTTCCCGGCGAAGTTCGTGTAGTTCGCGTATTTCGCGGCGATACGCAGGGTTTTCTTCTCGCCGCCGCCCGCGATCCACAGCGGCAGGCCGCCCTCCTGGGCGGGTAGCGGGCGCACGATCGCGCCGTCCACCTGGTAGTAGCGGCCGTCGAGGGTGGCCGTGCCGGTCTGCCAGGCCTGACGGAAGATCTGCACCCCTTCGTCGAGCCGGCCGAGCCGCTCCCCGGCGGTGGGGAAACCGTATCCGTAGGCGCGCCATTCGTGTTCGTACCAGCCGCCGCCGATACCCATCTCGGTGCGGCCGCCGGAGATCAGGTCCACCGTCGCCGCGACCTTGGCGAGATACGCGGGATTGCGGTAGCTGATCGCCGTACACATCTGGCCCAGCCGCACCCGGGTGGTGGTGGCGGCGAAAGCGGACATGAGGGTCCAGGCCTCGTGGGTGGCTTCCTCGCTGGGCTCCGGAACGGTGTGGAAATGGTCGTACACCCACAGCGATTCCCACACCGGGTTCGCATCGGCGCGGGCCGCCAGACCCCGCATCACCTCCCAGTGGGTAGCGGGATCGAGACCTACCAGGTCGAGACGCCAGCCCTGCGGGATGAAGATTCCGAAGCGCACAGCACTCTCCTCAGATGTCGGGCCCGGGGGCCGCTGCGAGATATCTCCACTTCCACCCTGTCGAGATCCCGCCGGGTGGGCAACGGTTGAACGCTGCCCGCGCCCAATTGCGGGCGATGTCACCGTGCCCATCGGAGTGTTCGCCCGGGCTGTTCCAGACCCAGGCATGGCGCGGATCCCATGCCTCGAACAACACCCGGGGCTGCGCCCGATGGCGGCCCGGTTCGCCGGACCGGCCTGTGCCGTGCATGGCCCGAGGACCCGCTGTGAAACCCGGCGTGAGAGTTGCCGGCCTGCTGTCACAGCTGCCGGTCGGGTCGCGCCCCGTACATCTCGGCCACTGCGCGCAGTTCGGAATTCGAGCCGAACACCAGGTCGTAGCGGTTACGGGTCCACTCGACCTCGCCGGGGGCGGTATCGCGGGCCTCGGCGCGTCGCATTCGGATCTCCGCGCGGATCGGTCGTGCCCGCTGGTTGCCCGAGTCCGGTCGGCGGAATACACCGTGTAGCGCAGGCGGGAAAATCGGTCGCCGGGGCGGGTGTGAACCGGTCACACTGGGTGCCGTATGAACAAAGAACAACCGACACTCGGCGTGGATTTCGGCCGGGTGATCCAGGGGGCCGCCCTCCCCGACGGTCCGGGCGATACCGTCTTCCTCTCGGGCGGCGCGGAAGAAGCCATGCGAACCCCGCCCAGTGACCACGCTTTCGAGGTGTTGCCCCGGCTCGTGGACCGGTTCGGCGGCCGGGCGTGGGTGATCTCCAAATGCGGCCCCCGGGTGCAGGAACGCACCACGCGGTGGCTCGACCACCACGATTTCTATCGGCGGACGGGTATCGCGCGCGGCAATGTCCGGTTCTGCCGTAAACGCGCCGACAAGGCGGTGCACTGCGCGGAACTCGGCGTCACCCATATGATCGACGACCGCGTCGAGGTCCATCAGGCGCTACGCGGCCTCGTACCGCATCTGTATCTCTTCGGTGTGCAGCCCGGACCGGTCCCGGAGTGGGTCCGGCACACCCGGAACTGGCCGGAAGTCGAGGACGCGATACTCCTGTGATTGCCGCGTCGACCGGCGCCGCATCGTTCACGCGAAGAAATCGCGCGGAGGGTGCGTTCGGTCCTCATTTCCGGTGCTTGACTACGACGTAGCGTCACACCGGAAGCTGGTGCCATGAGGATCAGCGAAATAGCCACGGCCGCCGGAACGACCCCCCGCGCTATCCGCCACTATCACCGACTGGGCCTGCTTCCCGAACCGATCCGCCCCGATAACGGCTACCGCGACTACGGACTGGCGGAGCTGGCGCGCCTCATGCGTATCCGCTGGCTCGCCGACAACGGGTTGCCGCTGGGTGCGGTGGCCGCCGTGTTCGAAACCGAGCACGGGGCATCGGATACCGACGACCTCCGTGCCGACCTCGCGGCCCTGCACGACGAGATCTCCCACCGTGTCACCCAGCTCGTCCGCAAGAAGGAGGGCCTGGGCCGGATGCTGGCCGCCGTCGAAGCGGGCCGGACGCTCACCGCGTTACCCGCAGAGCTCGCCGATGCACTCGACATCGCCCGTGAGCAGGCCGATGAGCTGGAACGCGCCGCCCTCGACCGGGAGCGCGATCTGCTGGAGATCATCGCCATCTCCGGTGACACCCCGGACGAGATGTTCACGTGGTTCGCGCGCGCGTTCTCCGATACCTCGGCCCGGGAGAACTACCGGCGGATGCTGCGCGGCTGGGAGCAGTTGCGCGGCCGGGCGGTGGAACAGTCGGGGGAACTGATCGAACGGGTGGCACACGAGCTCGCCGCCGGGCTGCGCGCTGCCGATTTCGAATCCCTGACGGCCTCCACCGCTGCGAGCGACGCGAGTGGGCTCGATCTCTCGCCCGCGGCACTCGTGCCCGACCCGGCTCAGCGCCGCGCAGTCCTGCGGACGATCGACCTGCTCACCGGCGCGGACGATCGACCATGACCGGGCGAGCGACCGGATTGCTGCGGAACCAGCGCCGGGCCTACCACGGGGTCTGGTTGTGGTTGCGTCGCCGAACCGATTGCGACGGCCGGGAGCGGGAGCCGTTGCCCGGCACCCGCGGCGTGCTGGCGATGCCCCTGGCCTTTCTGGCGGCGACCCTGCTGGAGATGGCGGTGCTGCGCATCCTCATCCCGTGGGCGTGGCTGAGCATCGCGCTGGGCGTGCTGTCGCTGTGGTCGCTGGTACTGCTGTTCGCGGTGTTCGTCGCGGATATCGCCTACCCGCACTACACCACCGACCGGGCGCTGGTGCTGCGCCGCGGCGGCCGTGAGATCGCGGTCATCGCGTTCGACCGGATCGCGGCCGTCACCGACCATCGCCGCTACAACCACACCGGGACCGCGCTCGACAGCGACCGCCTGTTCCTCGCCGGCCCGGACGGCACCACCGTCGATGTGACACTCCGCGGACCGGTCGATGTCCGGGTGGAGTCACCGTTGCCCAGCGGCCGGATCTCCGCCGCGGTGACCCGGATCAGTCTGTTTCTCGACGATCCCGGGCAACTATCCGGCATGCGGACACGCCCGGGAGTGTGAAACGCCGTGTGACGAACCTTTCGATGCGGACTTCCCGTGGTCAGGATGTATTCTGATCAAGAATGCGTTCGCATTCACAGACAGTTATCCGGATCGGGCGTGTACCCACGCGCGTGGCGGCGACCTAAGAGGAGGTGGTGTTGCAATGCGCAGCGAACCTCCCAGTCGAAGGCCGCGCGGCGTCGTCCGCCCGCGTTTCCGCTTGCAGTAACTGTCGGCGGAGCGGCCCGGCTCGGCGCCTCGCGGTGTGACTTTCCTTCGAAATCACTCGCAACTCACTGCTGTGCCGAGGACTTCTCATGTCGCAGATCGATCTCATCGAAGTGCCGACGACGCTGTCGGAATCCCTCCAGGACGTGGTCGAGAGCCACCGTGTCGATGCCGCGCTGCACTGGCTGGACAACCATCCGCCGCACGTCATCGCCGACGAACTCGCGCGGATGAATGCCGTCGAGGCCGGGGTCGCGTTCCGATTGCTGGACAAGGATCTGGCGCTCGCGGTGTTCGAGGAACTCGAACCCGTCGACCAGCAGCAGATCCTGCAGGGCCTGCGGGACCAGAGTTTCCGCGAACTCGTCGAGGGCATGGCTCCCGACGACCGCGCCCGCATGCTGCGCGAAGCGCCGGCGAAGGTGGCGAAGAAAGCCCTCGCCGGGCTGAGCCCCCGCGAACGCCGGATGACCGCCGCACTGCTCGGCTACCCCGAGGGCTCGGTCGGCCGGTTCATGACACCCGAGGTCGTCGCCATCCCCGGCACCCTCACCGTCGCCGACGCCCTGCGCACGGTCCGGCTCAAGGGCGGCAACGCCGAAACGGTCTACACCCTCCCCGTGGTCGACGCGAGCCGCCGCCTCCAGGGCATCGTGGAACTGCGCGAACTCGTCCTCACCGGCCCCGACACCATGGTCGCCGACCTCGTAGTCACCGAACCCGCGTTCGTCCGCGCCACCGATTCGGCGGAGAAGGCCGCGCGCCTCATGCGCGAGACCAACGACATCAACCTGCCGGTCGTCGACAGCGAGGACCGGCTGGTCGGGCTGCTCACCATCGACGACGCCGTCGAGGTCATCGAGGCCGCCGACAGCGAGGACGTCGCCAAACAGGCCGGTTCGGCGCCCTGGGAAGGCCACTACATGGCCGCCGGGGTGTTCCAGCTCGCCCGCTACCGCGCGCTGTGGCTGATGCTGCTGTTGGTCGCGGCGACGCTGACGGTCAGCGTGACCGGTTTCTTCGAGGCCACTCTCGAACAGGCCGCCCAGCTGGCGCTGTTCATTCCGCTGCTCATCGGCGCGGGCGGTAACGCCGGCGCGCAGGCCGCCACGGCCTGTGTGCGCGCGGTCGCGGTCGGTGAGGTGCGCGGCGGCGACCTGTTCAAGGTCATCTGGCGGGAGTGCCGGGTGGGGCTGGTACTCGGGACCATGCTCGCCGTGGTCGGCGTGATCATCGGCGGACTGTTCGTCGGCCCCCGGGTCGCGGTGGTCGTCGGGGTCACGCTGGTACTGATCTGTGCCTGGGCCGCCACCATCGGCGGCACCATGCCGCTGCTGGCCAAGCGGCTGCGGATCGACCCGGCGGTGGTGTCGGCACCCATGGTCACGACGCTGGTCGACGCGACCGGGCTGATCATCTACTTCACCACGGCGAAACTGGTGCTGGGGATCTGAGCGGGGCTGCGTCGGGTCGACTCCGGCGTTCCTGAGTCGCCGGGTCTGGTCGATGCGGAGCGAACGTTCGCAGTGCGCCTGTTCGCGTCGGCACCGCGAAGCCGCGCGGGGAAACGAACGCCTATTCACCGCAGAATCTGCGGTGAATAGGGCGTAGTATCGCCGCATGACGTCCGGATACCGGAAGTACATCTGGCAGCACGCCGGCTGGCCGGTGTTCGAATACGACGCCGCCCGCTTGGCTGCGCCGCTGGCCGAGGTGGCACATCAGCAGGGTCGTCTGCTGGGTCGGCTCGCCGAGACGGCCGACTCCGTACAGGACGAGGCAAGCCTGGCCGTGCTGACCCAGGATGTGGTCAAGACCAGCGAAATCGAGGGCGAGTTACTGGACGTGGCCTCTGTGCGTTCTTCTCTGGCCCGTCATCTCGGCGTGGATATCGGGGCGCTCGCTCCGGCCGACCGGCATGTGGACGGTGTCGTCGAAATGGTGCTCGACGCCACCGCGCACCATGACCGGCCGGTCACCGCGGAACGTCTGTTCGGTTGGCACGCCGCCCTTTTCCCGACCGGATACTCAGGTCGCACCCGGATCACCATCGGCTCCTGGCGCACCGATGAGACCGGCCCGATGGAGGTGGTCTCCGGCGGCTACGGCCGACAGCGGGTGCACTTCGAGGCACCGCCGGCCGATCAGCTGGACGTCGAGATGCGAAAGTTCCTGAAGTGGGTGGATGCCGATACCGCGGAACCGGCGATCATCAAAGCCGGATTGGCGCATCTGTGGTTCGTGACCGTGCACCCCTTCGACGACGGAAACGGCCGCGTCGCGCGCGCCCTCGGCGACCTGTGGCTGGCGCGTGCGGACCACAGTTCCCGGCGGTTCTACAGCCTCTCCGCGCAGATCCAGCGCGACCGCTCGGCGTACTACCGGATCTTGGAACGCACTCAGCAGGGTTCGCTCGATGTGACAGAGTGGCTGAGCTGGTTCCTCGAAGCGCTCCGGCGCGCGATCGTCCACTCCGACGAGACGGTGGACAAGGTCCTGCTGAAGTCCCGTTTCTGGCGGCAGCGGCAGTCGCTCCCGTTGAACGACCGCCAGACGATGATGCTGAACCGGCTCCTGGACGGGTTCAACGGCAAACTCACCACCCGCAAGTGGGCCATCATCACCAAATGCTCTCAGGACACCGCCCTGCGCGATATCAACGAACTGGTCGACCGCGGAGTATTGCTGCGGTCGGAGGCGGGCGGCCGGAGTACCTCCTATGAGCTGGCGGCACTCTGAGGTCGGTGGATCCGGGTGGTTATGGGTTCATCGGACAGGTGATGCGGCTCGCCGAAGCGGCCGGTACGTGCGAAGCCCTCAGGCCGATTCGGCGACCGGCCGGATGAGCAGTTCGGTGACGTACCGGTCGTCCGAGTCGAGCCACGCCCCGAAATCTCTGTCACGGTAGGCGGTCGCCAGCGTGAGCCACCCCAGGAAGAACCCGGCTCCGCCGCAGGTGGCACCGCCGCCGTCACCACCACAGACGACGGCCGGGTCGGTGGTGAACTCGTATCGGTAGGGATCCTGACCGATCATCAGACCCCACAGGTTCGCCTCCCGGTGTGGCCCTGCCGAATGGTCGAACGGATAGCCGCCGTCCAAGCTGTCGTCACCCCAGCGGAACAGAGTTGAGGCTCCGGCGCCGCAGGCGTACTCCCACTCGTCCGGAGTGCTCGCCCGCAGTCCCAGCGCGGCAGTCGCACGCAACGCCTGTTCGTAGGAAACCTGTTCGGCCACTTGGGCCTTCGACCTTCAGACCTCCGTCCGCGCCTGACAGCACGATTGTGGCGCCGAGCCGAGCGCCGGATTCGGCGATCAACTCGAGGACCCGCGGATCATCGGCCGGCACACTCACCACGCATGGATCCAGCGCTTCCACGCCGACCAGCATCGCGGGAAGGTCCACCACCCGCTCCGGCGAGGTCATCGTGTCGACGAACTCCGCGATCACCGGCAGGCCGTACTCTTCGGCACTCTCGGCGAAACCGGCCGCTTGGTGGGGCGACGGGATGAACCTGCCCCCGTCGTAACCGAGTCGCACCCGACCGCCCGGGACCAGTGATAACCGCGTACCGGCCCGGTCGAACAAGGCAATACGCTGTTGCCGGCCCAAGTACTCGTGGCTGTGGACACCAATAAGCTCCGCGCTGTTCTGGCGGGCTACGGCACGCGCAACCCGCGTCGCCGATTCGTCGGACAGCTCCCGCCACCGCGCAGCGGTCAGATCAGCATGGGTCACCCGGGCATTCTCGCGAGAGGCGTCGTACGGTGCCAAGTCGGAAGCGTAGGCCCCGGTGGGAGTGGCATTCGACGTAGGCCACACGACAGTCCGCAGACCTGCTACACGGGCAAGAAGCAGTGGGGAACACCGTGTTTCGCAGGCGCTCAAAGGAGTTGGCTGCCACACGCCGTGGGTTGGTGAGCAGGGTGACGAATCCGCCGGCGCGTTGACTATGCGTGCAAGGTCCGGGAGGTTGGGCGGTTGCGTCGAGTTTTTAGCGCCGGTAACGTCTGGACGAGCCGGCAGCAGGGGGCGGAGACGCCGGTCCTCCCCAAGGGTCGGACGACTGGTGGTATCGGCGGTGGAGGTCGGATGGTGGCCATGGGCAATCGGAAGCGACTGACCGCACTGGTGTGCGGGGCCGTCTTGGTGCTGGCAGGGTGTGATTCCTCGACGGAAGGGGCTGCTAGTCCTGAAGTCTCGGCCGGTCCGACCCTTGCCGCAGGGGTTCCGGCAGGATTCGATCCATGTACTGATATCCCGCAGAGCGTCCTCGACTCAGAGGGTCTGCGGAACAAGGTCCCGGACAAATCGGAGAAGTCGAGCGGGGCGAAATGGGTCGGGTGTCTGTGGGGCCAACCGGACGGATATTCGGCCAGTATTCGGACGACGAACCTCACTCTGGAGCTGGTGAGAAGTAAGAACTTCCCCGACGCAACCGAGTTCACCGCAGGTGGTCGCCCTGCCTTGTCCACTCGCCAGTTGGAGCAACGTCCCGATGAATCGTGCCACGTCAACGTGGAGATGGAGGGCGGCACGTTGGAGTTCGGCCTGACGAATCCGCCGTCTGGGGATAAGACTGGGCATCTTGATACGTGCGAACTTGCGCGCAGCCTGGCTCAGAAAGTCGCGCCGTCCATCCCTGCCGGCGCCTGATCGGCTTTGAATCGCTGCTTGAAGTACTGGGAGGGAATCAACATTGAGCGAAGAAGGCGATGTGGCCCCGCGGCCAATGGCAAACATGCTGGCTGCGGCTACTGAAGGCCAGACTTCCGTGACGATGACTCCGGAAGAGTTCATCTACGTCGACCGCGACTGTGATTTGTTCATGACTCTTATTCGACAGGTCCAGCAAATCGCCGATGATGTCTCACGGCAAGATGTTTGGGGCTTGGGCGAGGCCAACGACCGCTTGACGTCCGCTCGCGCGATGGTTGGTCGGTACAAGGTGAAAGGCAGGGGCGCCCCGGACGGCAATGGGGTCTTCGAGATCATGGAGCAGCACTACCAGATCGTCAAGGATATCCAGAATACCTACCGGATCATGCGTGACCAGATGATGCAGGCGGACAGCGAATGGGCCGCCGCTTTCAACTCTTTGAGCGAGACGCTTCCTGAGCGGCCGCCCGTGGCGCCGACCCTCGGACCGTACATTCTTCCGGGCGGATCGACACGATGAGTCACACCCCTGATTACGAAAACCCGACAATCCTGCGTGGTGGCGAGCACACCAACGAATGGGAACATCCCGAGATCAAAGCGGCTTTCAGCCCACTTCTCGTCCAAGATGCGATCGACCAGGCGGAGCGATATTGGCAGATGCGTCAGCTGTGGGAGCAGGGTGTCGAGACGTTCGTACGTTCCGTTCAAGCCTCGCTGGCGCAGTCCTGGTCCGGCCCGGCCGCCGAACAGTCCAAGCAGGCCATCCAGGACTACATCGACAAGTACGCTCGCCCAGCGACGTCGGCGCTCGAAGCACTGTCCGCTGGAGTACGCAACGCTGCTACCGCCATCGTCGAAACCAAGAACGCCATCGGTGACCCTCTGACCACCGATGGGTTCAAGGGTTGGTTGAACGAAACGTTCAACGACAGCGAGATCGGTCGGCGTACCGAGGCGGCCAGGGTGGCGATGCAAACCCATTACGTCGACCGTTTCGCGGAACTCGATACCCAGATTCCGGTGATTCCCGTCCCTGTCGGCCCCACCTCCACCACCGATATCTCCGCCCCGCCACCCGGCGGATACAACACCGACACCGGGAACCCCGGCGCTACTTCCCCAGGGAGCCCCACCGGAACGGCAGGGGAGACGCCTGCGGGCGAGACGCCGGAAACTCCGGTGGGCGAGACGCCGGGTGAGACCCCCGGCGAGGATACGGCGCAGCCGACCACCACCGACTCCGGCGATACCGCAACCGATCCCGCGTCCACGGAAACCCCCACCGGCACCACCCCCACTGTTCCGGCGGGCACCACACCGGCCGGTGTGACCACAAGTCCCGGCTCGCCGGGCGGCACACCTCCGGGAAGTCCCGGTTCCCCCGGTACTCCCGAGTCGCAGACTCCCGGCCGTACGGTTCAGGGCGCACCGAACGCCACCACCGGCGTCCCGGCCAGTGCGTCCGCCGCCGCGGCGGGCAACCGTGGGATGACGGGTATGCCGATGGGCGGTGCCGGTGCGGGACGTGGTGGTCAGGACGACGAGTCGAAGCGTTCGACACCCGACTACCTGATCAACCAGGAGAACACCGACGAGCTGCTGGGCGAGGCGCCGCGGACGATCCCCGGCGGAGTGATCGGCTCCAACCCCGAATAACCATTCCGGTTCTCGCCGTGTCCGGTGAACGGCCGGACCCCGGGTGGTTCCGCTCCACAGCGGAACCACCCGAATACTTCTGTCCTGCCGAAACTGCTGTATCGCATACGACAAGGGGAATGATCGATGTCCGAGTGGACGTGGGAGCCGGATGATTTCGCGGCGCTGTGGTACAGCGACGCCTACGACCGGTTCCCCAGCCCACTGCGCTACACCAGCCGTTTCGTTTTCAACGACGAAGCCCGGGCGCATCGCCTCGCGGTGCGGGAACGGTATACCCGGGAGGAACGCGCCACTATCCAGATGGCCCTGGATACGCTGGGCACCTCGAAAATGCATATCGCGATCTTCGGGGGCACTATCGCGCACAAACGCAGCACCGGACGTGGCGATATGCGCAACTACCGGATCGTGGGCGCGCGCACCGAGAGTCATGCGGTGACGATGAGCCAGGCCGGTAATGCCGAGGACTTCGGGTCGATCCAGGTGCGACTGTTGCGGCCGGAGCAGCTGGCGGCCCGGCTGGTGGCCGCGTTGCCCGGGTGCGCGCCCGGGACGGCCGGACCCGAGACCTTCCATCCTGACGATGTGGACTCCCGGCCGGAGCAGTTCGAGAATCCGCAGCGCACCCGCGCCCGGGACCGGTATCGGTGGTTGGTCCGGAGAGAAGCCGACGGTGGCGGTTGCGCGCTGCTGCGGATGGGGCGCTTCGACGCGAATGCCGATCCGCTCCGGTCGCTGGAATGGCACGACATCACCGGCGACGGCCGCTACACCGAACAGCGCGGAACCCACATCACCGTGCGCCCGGCCACCCCGGCCGAGTTCACCCGCCATTTCGGCGGCTGGCTGGACCTGGCCTGGCGCCGGTTGGCGGAGGAGCGCGCCGACGCCTGGTGAGCACGGGCTTCGGTGCAGGCCGACATGGGTAGCGCTCATAGTCCGGTCCGTTCGCGCGGGTTCGTGACTCGCAGCCTCAGCAGATGCGGATGGTTGGCGTCGTCGAGAGCGAGTGCGGCGGTCCACAGGGACGCGTCGATGGATTCGGGTATGTGCCAGTCCCGGGGTGCGATGGCGGGCAACCGCAGGAGTATCGGGTCGGCGGCGCAGTGGTGAGGGCGGACCGCCCACCACTGACGACCGGTGGCATCGATAGTGGCGGCCGCGAGGATATCCGACCCGGTCGGCAGTCGCGCCGCGGCGGTGCGGACGGGTGCCGGGATATACCGGGCGGCGGTGCGGGAATCCAGTTGGTCGGCGAAAACGAGGAAAACGAAACCGAGTCCAAACATGCCGGGGCCGAGGACGGCGCGCACCCGGGCGGCCGCCACATGGATCGGATTCGGATCCGTGACGCCCCGGCTCGGATCGACCTCGGCGCATTCGGCGTGGATCGTCTCGCCGTCGAAGCGGAATCCGAACAGTACGGGCAGCGACCCGTCGGGTACGACCGGCAGGAAATGCGCGGTGATCTCGGCGACCGACTCGTCGTCGGGGTAGCGGATTGCGGTCATCCGAGCAATCCCCGCGCGACGGTATGCGCCCAGAACTCGTGGCGGATCGCATCCCACAGACGGGCGTATTCGGGGAACCGCTCGCGCATATCCGCGAGGTCGGTGCCGGTGTGGGCGGGCAGGGGCACGCCCACACCCGAAGAATCGCGCACCTCCAGGATTCGGATCGCCCCGCCATCGAGTCGCCAGGCCGCCAGCCGGCCTTCGCACTCGGTGTGGTGCGTCGGCGCGGGTGTACCGGCGGCGCCGGGAACGGCCGGGAAAGCGTCTTTGCGACAACGACTTCCGTATCTCTCGGGCATGCGGCTATGTTGCTGCAGGTCACAGACTCGGCGTGGGTCGGTGGGAGGCCGTCACGGGATCGATCGGAAGTCGCAGCACGTTTCCCGGTACCTGCCTACGATTGTTCTCGAACTGAGAAACGCCGGGCGATTCGTTGAGAAACAGGGGAGGCACGATGCCGAGCAAGGCGGATCTCAGCGGCACCACACTGCCGCGGCGGCAACTCGGGAGAGCGTTGCGCGATGCGCGCCACGCACGCGGTTCGACGCTGGAACAGGTGGCCCGGGAGACCGAGTTCAGCCGGGCGACATTGAGCCGGATCGAGCTGGGGCAGTATGAGCGGATCAAGGTCCGGGAAGTCGAATACCTCTGCCGCTATTTCGATCTGCCGGAAGATCGCACCCAGTATCTGATGACCATTGCGGCGGAATCGAACACCAAGGTCTGGTGGCAGAACTATCGCCACTTCCTGCACGAGGGGTTCAGCTCCTACCTCGAACTGGAGTCCTATGCAACGGAATTCCGGTTCTTCCAGCCACTTGTCATCCCTGGACTGCTCCAGACTGCGGACTATGCCAGAGCTGTCTATCGCGCTTCCGCACCTGACGATCCGGAATCGAAGGTCGACAGCTGGGTAGAAATGCGAATGCAGCGTCGTACTCGAATCATGCAGCGACGTTGGAAGGCTCGACTCGAGTTCTTGCTTCACGAAAGTGTGCTGCACACGGTGGTTGGATCGAAACCGAAGATGGCTGCCCAATGCCGCGTCATTGCCGATGTGGGCACCCAGGAAAATATTGCGATCCGGGTGGTCCCGTTCCAGGCCGGCCTTCCCACCGGCCACGTCGTTCCGCCATTCATAGTCCTCGACTTTCCGGATACCGAGCCGTCCGTTGTCCACTCCGAAGGTGCGATCGGTTCGATGACTTTCGAGGACACCGTTGATGTGGGCCGATTTCGGTCCCTGTACGAAACGATCCGGTCCGCAACGTATGACGAAGTCGTCTCACGGGACCGAATCCGAAAAATAGCAAGGAGATACGAGCAATCATGAGCGGGTATTCCGGGGATGAGTGGTTCAAGTCCTCCTACAGCGGGACCCAGGGTGACTGTGTCGAAGTCGCATGGCTGGGCTCGGGGCGGGTGGGCGTGCGGGATTCCAAGAATCCGGCCCGACCCGCGCTGGACTTCGCACCGGCGGACTGGGATGCCTTCATCGCCCGGATGCGTGGGGACCGAGAATGATTACGCCGATTCTCCCGGACACGAACTGTGTGCGCATTTGACCAGCTCGGACAACCTATCGGACATTCGTGCAGCAGCCATCGAATCGACCGCGAGCGACTTCACCTCAGCCCCGGAGGACGGGCACTTCCCACCACCTCCGGCCCAGACCGAGGCCATCCGCCCGAGTCGTGGAGGATCGAGGCTAGTTCGGTGCACCCTGGGCGGTCGCCACGGTGGCCGCGGCGGCCCGCTCGGCCTCCTCAACGGTGCACCGGCCGAGACCGCATGCCGTCGCCACACCGTACGCGGTCCGGCCCGCGGCTGCTTCGAACAAGGCCAGGCTCCGGATACTGTCTTGCGCTCCCGCCGACGACACGACCCCGGCGATGACGCGCCAGTCCGGGTCCAGCCGGCGCAGCGGCCGGTGAAACGCCGGGTCCACCGGAGCAGGATGAGCACCGTAAGCACAGGGGATGTGCGCGGGTGGCAACGGCACCCCGCGAGGACGCAGGTTTCGTGCGACGGCGTTCAACAGATTTACCGCCGGTGCGAGACTGCGGGGAGCGAGAAGCTCTTTGTGCTGGTAGTCGCCGTAGCAAAGGTGCAGGAGGGTCTGTGCACCGATATCGTGCGCCCGCGCGAGGAAACCGGCCAGCTGTCGCGCGACCAGACGACCGACCGGAACCTGGGCACCGAATCGCGCCGCCTTCACCAGTGCGAGCTGAGCGATCGGCGATTCCACCTGCCAGGTGATCAGATCGCCGTGAGCAGCCAGTACCTGGGCCATTTCGGCCAGCGAGGCCTCGATGAAAACTGGTAGGTTGCGTAGCGCCGGTGTCACCGCCCGAAGGTGGCGCAGTGCACGCCCGAGCGGAAGTCCATCGGCCACCGCCGCACCGCCGAACACGAACAACGCCAGGTCCAGTGGATTCTGTTGACTGATCTGCAATCGTGTATCGGCGAGTTCGGGGTGTCGATCCCGCAGGGCCCGAAGGCGGCGGCCGCGCCGATGCGGTCGAGGCGGTCCATCGCCACATGCTGTGGTTCGAGCGTGGCACCCCGGCGGATACCCTAGACTCGCATGTCGGCGTAGTCGGCGAAGTCATCACTGCGCACCAATTCGAAGACGTCGCCGTATTTCTCCCGATCGCGCAGATACTCCACTACCCAGTGGGGATCCAGATTCCGCGGTACACCGGTGAGCCGGTGGCCTCGGCTGCGCTGGACGAACCATTCCAGCACCGCACGGTCGTCGGTTGCCAATGGGGTAGGCAAGCTGCCCACAAAGTGGGCAAGTCGTGTCATGACCTGTCCCACATGTAGTCCTCGCAAACGGATCAGATGCTCGCTCCCTCGGGACCACGATCCGACGACTGCCAAGCAGAAGAATCGGCCGATCAATAGCCAGAAGTTCGCCACTGCTGGGAATGCTGCGACGGTAAACGCGTCTGCTGCCTCCGGACCGACTTCAACTCACAAGCCGGGACCGACAAGCAACGTCTCCCTCAGCCCTGTCCTCGCCCATTCGCGCGGGACCGGAAATCCGGCGTCAGGATTGGCGAAAGAGCGCCCCGAACTGTGATAATTCGTTTTTCTGGTAAGCACCGGCGCGCAGATCCAGGACACGACCTCCCCGGGCCTGACCGTGATGCCCGGCGCGCCGATCTTCGTGATTCTCGCGACCGTGTGCGGTGTCCGTCCGGTATGCGCACCGGTGGGCTCGACCGGATGCTGGGTGCGCTTCCGCACAGCTATCCGAATCGAGAAGTACGGGTACTGAAGGTTCGGTCAGACCGTGTGGGTGCTCAGGCCGCCGGAGATGGTGAGGGCTTCGCCGTTGTAGCGGCCGCCCGAGTCGGAGACCAGCAGCAGGATCAGTTCCGAGACCTCTTCGGGCTGGATCAGTCCGCCCCCGGCCTCGAACATCACCATGGCGTCCTCGCGGGTCGGGTTCTCGTGGTCGGGCATCAGTTCGCGGTAGGTGGCGGGGTTCATGATCATGTCGGTCTGTACGCCCGAGGGAAGGACCGCGTTCACGGTGATGCCGTGTTCGGCGACCTCCTCGGCCAGTGATTTCACCAGGCCGACCACACCCCATTTCGCGGCGGCGTAGTGGCCGGATCGGCGGGCGCCCATGCGGGCGACGATGGAGGCGGTGGCCACGATGCGGCCCGCGCCGCGCTCGATCATATGCGGGACGACGGCGCGGAAGCTGTGGTAGACGCCGGTCAGGTTGACGTCGATCATGTCCTGCCAGGTCTGTTCGGGCATGTCGGCGATCAGGGAGCTGGAGGCGATGCCCGCGTTGGCCAGGAGGATATCGATACGGCCGAATTCGTCGATGGCGCGGTCGGCGACGGCGTAGAGCTGTTCTTGATCGCGGACGTCGGCGGTGACCGGGATACAGCGGCGGCCGGTGTCGCCGACCAGCTTCACCGTTTCGGCGAGGTCGTCCTCCGAACCGAGTGCGTAGGGCACGCTCGCGATGGGTGCGGCGATATCGCACAGCACGAT
Organism: Nocardia sp. NPDC004568; assembly: GCF_040609955.1. NCBI lineage: Bacteria > Bacillati > Actinomycetota > Actinomycetes > Mycobacteriales > Nocardiaceae > Nocardia > Nocardia sp. NPDC004568. Next base: position 39,906 of record NZ_JBEXLL010000033.1, on the reverse strand, counting down.
ATCGGCGCCTGCCGCGGCCAGTGCCACCGCATGGGATCGGCCCTGTCCTCGCGCGCCGCCGGTGACGACAGCGACTTTTCCGTCCAACTTCCCCACGGTTCCTCCCTCGTCGGCTCGATGTCCCCATCCTCACATTGCCGGCGAGCGTTGGATGCCGGTTCGGAGTGTCGTCATCGTCGATGTCGGCGGAATCCGGCGATTCCGGCAGAAGTCGGCGGTCTCCACCGCTCGGCCCGGCCGTTTCGATCATGTCCAGTACTTCCGACGTCGGGCGCACATCGCCGACCGAGCGGTAGATGGTGTGCAGGGTGGCATTGTGGTCGCGGTCGCGGCGTGCGGCATTCGCGTCGTCGACCATGATCACCCGGAAGCCGCGGGTACTCGCATCACGTGCCGAGGATTCACAGCAGACGTATTCGGTGATCGTCACCACGGGCCGCGGCCACGCGAATTACGTGGTGGGGTTGTGGAGCCATTTGTTGTGTTCGGCGCTTCGCCGGGCGGTGGCGAGGACGTTCGCGATGGCGGGCGAGAGATCGTTCGCGGGCCATAGCATCGACAGTTCGGCCAGGATCGGCGGATCGACGATCTCGCGGAAAACGATGCCGGTGCCGGTCTTCGCGGCGTGCTCGGCGAAGGACGCGGGGCCCAGGCCGATCTCGCGTCCGCCGGCGAGCCGGGCGAGCATGGCGTACACCGGCGGTTCGTCGAATGCGCAGATATCGGGGGAGAAGCCCGCTTCGCGGAATGCGGCGACGATGCCGTCGTAGTAGGCCGGCGCGAGGTGGCGGGGAAACAGCAGCAGCGTCTCGTCGCGGAGGGCGGTCACCGGGATCCGCGGTGTGTCGGCGAGGTGGTGGCGAGCGCTGAGAAGTGCGGAAACGGGCTCTTTGCGGAGAATCTCACCGGCTACCCCGTCGACCGGCTGTGGTGCGAGGGCGAGACCGATATCCACGGTCGCCGGCGCGGAGCCGGTCGGGGATCTCGGCACTGAAGAACTCTCGGGGGTCGACCAGGAGATCGGGGTGGTCCTCCCGGATAGCCCCCAGCAGTGTGGTGAGCGTGTCGAAGCCGGTGACCGGGGTATAGCCCAGCCGAATCGTGGTCGCGAACCCCGACCCGGCCAGCCGGGTGAGCTGCACGGCTTGCTCCAGTGCGGCCAGCGCTTTCGGCGCCTCGCGAACCAGTGTCCGGCCCGCGGCGGTGAGCTGCACCCGACGGTTCGAGCGCACGAACAACGGGGTGCCGAGGGTGTCCTCGAGTTTGCGGATCTGGTGACTCAGGGACGGCTGGGCGATGTAGAGACGGGTGGCCGCACGGCCGAAGTGGAGTTCCTCGGCTACGGCGAGGAAGTAGCGGAGCAGGCGGGGGCCGATATCGATAGACGAATTCTATCGTTTCGCGGCCGAACAAGTCTTGGACGCCCCTCGAGGGCGGCCGTACGGTCGTTTCCGGGCCATGGGAGACGTGTCACCTGCCCCGTCGAACCTGGTCGACGCCGGGGAGGTCATGGGCCGAGCACGGTGGCGGTAGCGCACAACGAAAGCTCTGAGGGAGTTACATGACGGACGTTTCGGCGATCGAGTTCGGAATCGACAGCTTCGGCGACCGGCCCCGCGACGATCGAGGAGAGATCGTCTCGCACGCGCAGGCGATCCGCGCCGCGGTGGCCGAGGCAGTCCTGGCCGATCAGGTCGGCATAGACGTGATCGCGCTGGGTGAGCATCATCGGCCGGAGTACGCGATCTCCAGCCCGGAGACGGTGCTCGCCGGAATCGCGACCGCCACGCAGCGTATCCGGCTCGCCTCGGGCGTGACGGTGCTGTCCTCGGACGACCCGGTGCGGGTCTTCCAGCGGTTCGCCACTGTGGACGCGCTGTCCGGCGGCCGGGCGGAGGTGATCCTCGGACGCGGATCGTTCACCGAGTCGTTCCCGCTGTTCGGGTACGACCTGAAAGATTACGACGTGCTGTTCGAGGAGAAGATCGATCTGTTCCACCGACTCCTGGACGAGACGCCGGTGACCTGGGAGGGCACTACCCGGGCCGCTCTGCGCGATGCCGATGTGTATCCGAAGACCGAATCGGGACGTCTCGCTACCTGGGTCGGGGTCGGCGGGACACCCGAGTCGGTGCTCCGCACCGCTCGCTACGGGTTCGGGCTCATGCTCGCCGTCATCGGCGGCGCGCCCGGACGTTTCGCCGGAGAGCGGAGGACGGGCGTGTGCTGTCACCGCGGAAATGGAGACTTCATGCGTCCGTCCTTGGACAGGGTCATGCCCGAAGCATGGAAGGCCGCGGAAGCGTTCTCGTCGGCGATTCGATCGGCGGTTCTACAGCGTGGACTCTCGGTCCAGGAGACCGAGTTCATCAAGTTGCGTGCATCGCAGATCAACGCGTGCGCGTTCTGCGTGGAGCTGCACTCGCGCGAGGCGAGACGAGCCGGAATAGCGCAGCAGAAGCTGGACCTGCTACCGGCATGGCGGGCGGCCGGATTGTTCGATGATCGACAAAGGGCGGTGCTCGCGGTCGCCGAAGCCGCCACCGTGCTCCCCACCACCGAAGAATCGGATGCCGATCTCGCCGGTGCCCGATCGGTTCTCGGCGAGGAAGCCTTCGTTGCGGCCGAATGGGTGGCGGTCACGATCAAACGCACCTCATGCGTGCGGATCCACCCTGGAGACGGCCCGGCGGCGTGCGGAACGGGACTGGCGAGCTGCTCGTCGGGCGTGCGCAATTGCTGGCAGTCGTCGCCGATGCGGCGGTGGGGACGGTCGGCATCACCGGCGACGACGGTGAATTCCATCTGATCTCCATGTGGGTCGCGCCGGAAGCGCGGGGCACCGGAGTCGCCGATCTGCTGTTGCATGCTGTGCTGGAACACGCCGGCGTCGGCGGCGGCCGGATCCGTCTCGAGGTCACCGAAGGGAACATCGCGGCCGAACGCCTGTACTTGCGCCACGGATTCCGGCGCACCGGTGTCTGCGGCACCGTCGGCGGCGACCGGCCCGAGTTCGAAATGGTCCTCGACCTGTGAGCACACCGGCCCGCCGCGGTGTCGGCCGGCGACACGGTGCGGCGGGCCCGTGCGACGGTCAGCGGCTCTCGGGCCGGCTGCGTCCGAGGAAGGCGGCCAGTCGCTCCGTCGGCCCGGCCTCGGCGGGCGGTTCGACGCGCACGCCGAACGGGGACCCGGGGCCGCGGAAGGCGTCGCTGAGCGCCCGGTCGGCGATGGCCTGCGCCTTGGCCACCAGTGCGGGTTCGGCTTCCGCGGGCTGCCCGATGGATACGGCCAGGTCCCAGCCGTGTGCGACGGTTTCCATAAGGTATCCGCCGACGGCGAGTCCGCCCGGGGCCTCGCCCCAGGGCGCGATGAGCGTGCGGGTCAGCAGCGCGTCGTCGGCCCAGTGGGCGAGGGCGGCGCTCGAGCGTTTCAGGTAGTCCTCGCCGGGCCGCTCCGTGTCGATATCCGCTCGGGAGGGGAGTACGCGCGGGTCGGCGCCCGTGGCGGTCGCCACCAGTTTGGCCGGATGGCAGGAGAGGTGCTCGAGCAGTGCGCGCACGTCGAACCCCGTGCAGGGTGTGGGCGCGTTCCAGCGGTCGGTGCGGACCGTGGCCATGAGTCCGGCCACCCACTCCTGCGCGGCGGCGAGATCTGATCGGAAATCCGGAATCTGGGTCATAGGAGCAGTCTCGGACATACAAGGTGACATCTGGTGTCACCTTTGCGTGCGATTCTGGAGAAGTGCGCGCGGATCGTCTGCTCCAGATCGTTCAACTGCTACGGCGGCACGGCCGGATGAGTGCCGCCGAGCTGGCCCGACGTCTCGAGGTCACCAAACGGACGGTGCTGCGGGATATGGAGTCGCTGTCCGGCGCCGGTATCCCGGTGTACGCGGAGCGGGGCCGCGGTGGTGGATTCGCCCTGCTCCCCGGGTTCGAACCGGATGCCGAGCAGCTCACCGCGGAAGAGGCCCGCGCGCTCTTCGTCGCGGGTGGGCGCGGTACGGCCGAAGCGCTCGGTCTGGGAAGCTCGTTCTGTAGCGCCCTGCACAAGCTGTCCACCGCTCTGCCCGACGACCAGCACCGGCTGGTCACGCATGTACAGGATCGGATCGTCCTCGATGCTGGCGGATGGCACCGCGAACCGGCGGTGCTGGACGCCTTGGCCGCGGTGCAGGCCGCGGTGCTCGACGACGAGCGGATCCGGATCCGCTACCAGTCGAGACAGGCCACCGCGCCGGGAGACCGGACCGTCGATCCGTGGGGGCTGCTCCAGGTCGGCACCACCTGGTACCTCGTCGCCGCCCATCGCGGCCGGCCGCGCAGCTACCGGGTGTCCCGGATCAGTGCCGTGCGCCGGCTCGGTGAGCCCAGCCGCCGGCCGCCGGACCTCGACCTGCGCCGGGTGTGGCGGCAGATGCGCGACGACTTCCGTGGGGCGCCCGCCACCGAGATCGTGCTACGCGTGCCCCGGCCGCGACTGTCGCTGGTCCTGCGGTCACTGGCGGTGACCGCGCTCGGTGACCCCGAACCCGTCGCCGGCGAGCCGGATGTGTACCGGCTGCGGGTGCGCAGTGTGGAAGGAGCGGCGGCCATGCTGGTGGGTTTCGGTGCCGAGGTCGATGCCCTGGCCCCGGCGGAGTTGCGGGACCGGATCATCGCGATCGCGGAGGCCGCCGGCGCTCATCATCGGACGGCGGCGGGGCAGCCGAATCCTGCCGAAGTGCTGGACGGGCGAAATCCTTGTTGACTCTCCATCTACTGGAAGGTTCAGGCTGATTGCCGTGAGTGACCACGACGCACTGTTCACCATCGGTGAGTTGGCCCGCCGCACCGGACTCTCGGTGCGGACCATCCGGTTCTGGTCGGACTCCGGAGTCGTACCGGCGACCGACCGTTCGCCGTCCGGCTACCGGCTCTACGACAGCGAAGCGGTGGCTCGGCTCGATCTGGTCCGCACGCTCCGCGAGCTGGGTCTGGATCTGCCGACTGTGCAGAAGGTGTTGCGGCGGCAGGCCACTGTGGCCGAGGTCGCCGCATCGCACGCCCGCGCTCTGGACGCCGAGATCCGCACCCTGCGGATCCGGCGGGCGGTGCTGCGTTCGGTCGCTCATCGAGGAAGCTCGACCGAGGAGATGAGAATCATGCACAAGATGGCCCGACTGTCCGCCGCCGAACGCCAACGGCTGATCGACGACTTCGTCGACGCCATGTTCGACGGGATAGCGGATGACGCGCCGGGAGCGAATATCGCCCAGGGGATGCGAATGCTCCCCGCCGAACTTCCCGACGACCCGAGCCCGGAACAAGTGGATGCCTGGATCGAATTGGCCGAATTGGTCGCCGACGCCGACTTCCAGGCGCGTTGCCGGCAGATGGCGGTGACCGGTGCCACGGGTGATACCGGGCCGGAGGCCGCGATCGACCCGGCGCGGGTATCCGAGCACGCCCTCCGCGCGCTCGACGGAGGCGTGACACCCGAATCAGACCGCGGCCGAGAGGTACTCGAACAGATCATCGACGCCGATCTGCCTGCGGCGGAACGCCGGCGACTGGCCGACCGGACGGAGGTGTTCACCGACCGCCGGGTCGAGCGGTATTGGGAACTGCTGGCGGTGCTCAACGGCTGGCCGCAGCGGGAACCCCTGGTACCGGCCTGGGAGTGGGTCATCGACGCATTACGTGCCCACGCCTGATCCACGTCTCCGGTGCGGTGACACCATCGCCGCACCGGAGACGACTTCTTCCGAAACATCCCGACGGGTTCATCCTGTCGCTTCGAGCCTGGCCCGGACCTCCTCGATATGGCCGGCCAACTCGGCCTCGTCGATGATTCCTCTGGCGATCAGCGAATGCGCCAGCGCGACGAGCTGATTCTCCGGGAACGGCAGCGCCGCATACACCTCCTCGGTGAGACGGTCCTCCTCGTCACGCCGAGCGAGCAGCGGAAGCGCCGCCCCTTCGCGGTCGAGAGCGTCGCATATCCCGTCCAAACTCGATTTCCACGGTGGCGACGGGTTCTCGACGCCGTACTTGTCGGCCATCCGTGACCACACCTGCCCCCGGGCGATCATCTCCTCCAGCAGCCGCACCCTGACCCGCGTGATGTCCTCGCTCACTGGCATCCGTTGTCCTCCGGTCCGTCAGTAGTTCTGTGCCGGGTGCACCGCGGTGTGTACGGGGCGTTCCACGTCCGCGGTCCGTCCGGGCTTGGGCAGTGCGACACCGATCAAACAGTCACGTGTCACGATCTGGGTGAGCTGCTCCTCGGTCCATCCCTGTGTGCCGTCCGGGCGTACCGGCAGGACCATGAACCGATGTTTGGAATTGGAGTCCTCGACGCGGATCTCGACGTCTTCGGTGAGGTAGAGGCCGAACTCGGCGAGAACCTGACGCGGCCAGCGGACGAGCCGGCGGCGGTAGTTCGGCGTCCGATACCACTCGGGCGAATTCCCGAGCAGCGGACGGGGATAGCAGGAACACAGACTGCAGCAGACCACGTGATGCAGCGTCGGCGTGTCCTCGAGGACGTGCAGGGCGGTGAAATCGCTGGGAGTTCCGAAGCCGGTCGGTTTCAGCCAATCGATACCGACCTCATGGCATGCCGTGATCGCGTCTTCCAAGGCGAGCTGTTTGAAATCGGGGTCGGACCACGCCTTGGCGACGAAACGGGCACCCGGCGCCGGCCCCAGTTGCTCGAAGTACTCGGTGTAGCGGCGGTGGTCCTCGGCGGTGAACAATCCCTTCTCGATCGCGAGCTCGCGTAGCGCGATCTCGAGCACCTCGAAATCGGTGACCTCCTCCACCATCGGCGCCGCGTGCCGGGGTGCGTCCTGGTCCTCGCCTTCGTTCGAATTCCCGCTCATCGTGTTCCTCTCACTGAGGTGTAACCCGGTCTACGAGATCGCCTGGAGCCAGGGCTCCGATATTTCCGCCTGCAAGGTGTCACCGGGGGCTCCCTGGTACGGATCCCACAGATCTGTCATATCGAAGCGCACGATATAGAACCATTCGGGGCGCCGGTCCTCGCGGTCGAATGCCTCGTCTTCCGGTATCGGGCTCTCGTAGGACACCTTGACGACCGTCCCCGGTTTACCGCGCAGATACTCCTGGGTGCGGGTGTAGAAAATAGTCGGAAGGTCCCGCACCAGTACCCGGTCGCCGACCTCGAACCGGGGAGTGTCGGCCTGCCCGGCAAAGCATTGGGGATCGCCGTGGCCGACCGCGTCACGGTGATGAATATTGCGGGCCACCTCGGTACCGTCTCCGGTGCCGCGGGGCGTGGCTTCCAACGGGCCGGAACTGCCCGCGCTGCGCTCCCGGACCTCCTGGGTTCGTTCGAGCAGTTCACGCAGCGTGATGTGCCGTTTGTCGATGAGGCAGCGAGCGACGGCCAGCACCCAGCGGCCGTAATAGGGGAAACCGAGATACTGTGTACGCCCCACATCGACATTTCCCAGCCGGCGGCGTTCCTCCGAAGTCCAGATGCCCCGCCAGCCCAGCACCTCACAGGTGATGAACGTATTGAGCTCCCAGACCTCCTCTTCCTTTTCTTCGAAAACAGCCGGTGCGTCGGGTTCCCCGCCCACATCGTGCGGGGTCTTCATGAAGGCCCGGAACAGCGCGTGATCGATCTGATCGGGGTAGGGCCAATCGCGGAGCTGGTGTAGCGCGACGCGCAGCTGACTGACGTAGTCGTCCATGACCGAATTTGCCATGATCGCCATCTCCCTGAAGTGGGTAGGTCGCCATCAACCTTAACGGGGGTCGGTCGGACTCCCGGGTTTCGAAACCATCAAATCTGCGATTCGGTTCCGGTGGCGCCGACCAGCCGATACTCCGGTTCGGTATCGGTATCGCGGCGGCGTAGGGAAGACGCCCTGCCTCCCTCCCGGTCACCCGGCGCGTGGGTCCCGGGCGCGGGCGGAGTCCGGCTCGGAAGCGTTCCGATGGCCGCTCCCCCCATCGGTACCGGTGGGTCTCGCAGGACGCCTCAGGGGTCGGCGCGCGTGGTACGGAGGGACCGACGGTGGCATTCGCGGCGACGCGCCGAAAATCTCGACACACCGTGACGGGATATCAATGTCTTTGCAGCGCAGAGGTTTACGGATATTGTCGCGCAAATGGTCGGCTCCGCGCACGAGGCGATGCACCGCCTCTTCCAACATGACCCCGGCGTTTTCGCACGGGCGTTCCGCGCTCTGGAACTCCCCTTCGACGACCCGTCGGAGGTCGCCGTTCTCACCAACGATCTCACCGAGATCCATCCGCTGGAGCGCCGGGTCGACACGCTACTACGGATCACGCCGGTCGTGGGCTCTCCGTTCCTGCTGCTGGTGGAGGCGCAAAGTCGTAAAGATCGGGACAAGCCGAGCGCGTGGGCGTACTACCTGACCTATCTGCACGCCAAGTATCGGCTCGGCGTCGTACTACTGGTCGTATGTCAGGACACCGCGACCGCCGAGTGGGCCGACCAACCGATCACCATCGGAGTGCCGAACTGGCCCACGGTCACTGTGCGTCCCTTGGTGCTCGGGCCGCACAATGTCCCCGTTGTCACCGATCCGAATCTGGCTTCGGCCAATATTCCGCTGGCCACGTTGTCGGCGATTACGCATGCCAAGGATGCCGGTGTCGATGCGATACTGAGAGCACTTGCCGAGGCCCTGCACGGCCTGGGCAACGAAGAAGACCTCCACGTCTTCGCCGAACTCACCGAACTCGGCCTCGCCAACACGGCGGCCGCGGATACCTGGAGCAAACTGATGAGCGTGGATCTGTCGTTCTACCGATCGAAGACGTCCCAGCGCCTGCGGGCCGAGGGGCGGGCCGAGGGGCGGGCCGAGGGGCGGGCCGAAGGCAAGCTCGAAGATGTGATCGACAAGATCCTGCGACTGCTGCAAGCACGAGGAGTCACAGTCCCAGCAGCGGCCGAGGAACGTATCCGGAGCTGTGCGGACCTCGACCTACTCGACCGGTGGTTCGACCGGGCCATCACCGCATCGGATATCGCGGAGGTATTCGCCGACTGAGGCCGGCAGCCGAGGGCCGAACAGCGGGGGATCCGGGTCCGGGCGTATCCGCGGGTGGTCGGCTCGACCGCCGGGTCACGCCCGGCTGTGGTGGCCCACCTTCGAATCGATGTCACCACAGCCGACCGCGTGTGGCCTCCTGTTACCTACACCGACCGTCCACGGACTCATCGCCTCGAGCCTGATGCGGCGGTCACCGCGCGACGGGCTGCTCGAGTCGTCCGCTCGGCCGGAAGTCGGCGCCCGTCCGGTCAGAACTCCCAGTCCTCGTCCTCGGTGTTGACCGCCTTACCGATGACATAGCTGGAACCCGAACCCGAGAAGAAGTCGTGGTTCTCGTCGGCGTTGGGGGACAGGGCCGACAGGATGGCCGGGTTGACCTCGGTCTCGTCCTTCGGGAACAGGCCCTCGTAGCCCAGGTTCATCAGGGCCTTGTTGGCGTTGTAGCGGAGGAACTTCTTGACGTCCTCGGTCAGGCCGACCTCGTCGTAGAGATCCTGGGTGTACTCGACCTCGTTGTCGTAGAGCTCGAACAGCAGCTCGAAGGTGTAGTTCTTCAGCTCGTCGCGTTCGGCCTGGGTGACCTGTTCGAGCCCACGCTGGTACTTGTAGCCGATGTAGTAGCCGTGCACCGCCTCGTCGCGGATGATCAGGCGGATCATATCGGCGGTGTTGGTGAGCTTGGCGCGCGAGGACCAGTGCATCGGCAGGTAGAAGCCGGAATAGAACAGGAAGCTCTCCAGCAGAGTGGAGGCGACCTTGCGCTCGAGCGGGTCGTCGCCACGGTAGTACTCGAGGACGATCTCGGCCTTGCGCTGGAGGTTGCGGTTCTCCTCCGACCAGCGGAAGGCGTCGTCGATCTCCCGGGTCGAGCACAGGGTGGAGAAGATGGAGCTGTAGCTCTTGGCGTGCACCGACTCCATGAACGCGATATTGGTGAGCACCGCCTCTTCGTGCGGGGTCAGCGCGTCGGGGATGAGGCTGACCGCGCCGACGGTGCCCTGGATGGTGTCCAGCAGGGTGAGGCCGGTGAACACTCGCATGGTGAGTTGTTTCTCATCGGCGGTGAGGGTGTTCCAGGACGGGATGTCATTGGACACCGGGACCTTCTCCGGAAGCCAGAAGTTACCGGTGAGCCGATCCCAGACCTCGGCGTCCTTCTCGTCGGGTACCCGATTCCAGTTGATGGCCGAAACCCGATCGATGAGCTTCATGCTGCTTCCACACCCTTCCCAACGAATCCGACGACTGCCCTGCGCGTGCCGTAACACTACCCCTTGGGGGTCGAATCACCGAGCGCCACCACAACTTGTGTTTTGCGCGTCGAATGCGCTAGGGGGCGGCGGATTTCGGCGCGCGTGGACCGCAGGCGCCGAGCGTACTTCAGTCGTCGGTCGGCGGTTTGTGGTGGCCGTCGGATCCGTTGTCACCCGAGGAGGACGGGGACATGGCGAGACCGAAGGCCAGGCCGAAGCCGATACCCAGCCCGATACCGAGTGCCAGATTGTTCAGCACGACCAGGCCGAGCGGAATCCCGATCGCCAGTCCGATGACGATCCCGATACTCAGCCGGCTTGCGAGCGAGCGATCACCCTCAGCGTTGTCGCCCATACTTCGAAGGTACGCTCGTCAGTGCCGTTCACCTGCGGAAATGTATCTCGGAACGGTTGATGTCCGATTGCGGACCGGTGGCTTCGGCGCCGGGCGTGGACCGGGCGCTCGGGTCCGGTACGCGCTCAGTTGGCCGACGTCCCGGCCCGCGGACCGCCGGACGCGCTGCCGGCGGATGCCCCGCCGCCGGGGGGCGGGCCCGCGGGCGCGGCGCCGCCGGGTCCCGTACCACCCCCGGGTGGCGCCGGCGGGGTGTCACCCTGCCCCGGACCGCCCTCGGCGCGATTCGCCGACTTCTCGGCTACGCCGATGGTCAGGGTGATCTCCATCCCGCTCTTCGGGTCGCCGGTGACCGTGGCCGGCTCGGCGTCCCAGCCGTCCCCGAAGACATTGTCACCGGCCGGCGTGACCTCCGCCAGGTTCGTCACGCTGCGGGCATAACCCGAGTCGGCGTCGAACACCTGTTCACACGCCTGCTGGGGTAGCGCGATCTGCGAGGTCAGGCGGGCGTTCTCGCCGGCGACCGCGGTCTCCAGGCTGTCGTAGACCTCGAAGTGGATATGTGGCCGGCGCCCCGAATAGCAGGCCGGGAAGATCGAGGTGAAGCTCACCTGCCCGGCTTCGTCGGCGACCTGCACCCCGCGCAGATAGTTCTGTTCGGTGATGCCTCGGCCGTAGCGCGAGTATTCGCCGTCGCGGTCGCAATGCCACAGGTAGAGGGCCATTCCCTGGCCGGCGGCGCCATCGCGCGCGAGATCCCGCAAGGTGAGCCGTATCGTCACCGGGACGCCGTCGGCGGTGCCGGTGTACGAGCCGAAGCTGCTGGTGATATCGGAGCGGACCACACCGGACTCGACCAGCACATTCGGTCCGTTGGAGCCGTCGCCGGGATACGGTCCGGCCGTCTCCTGCGGGGCGGCGGCGACCGCGTTGCCGCTCGCGGCGGCGGTCGATGCCGAACCGGTGGCCGTGGTGCCGGTGCCGGATGAGCAGGCCGCGGCCACGGACGCGGTCCCGACCGCGCCCATGATCCACAGCGCCCGCCGCCGGGACAGCATCACCGACATATCGTGGGCGAGCCCGAGATCGTGTTCGTGGGGTAGTTCCGTTCGGGGCCGGTCGGGTCGTTTCCGCACGTGCGCACCTCTTTTCGATGGGGTGACAACCACGGTAGGAACGCTGTCTGGCGGATTGCTGGAGCCGCACTGTGAGTCCTCTGTGGACCGGCCGGCCCGCGTCGGTGGTAGGCCGGGACCGGCGAGCGTCGGCCCGGTTGCTCACCCGGCTCGAGGCCGTGCCGGGTCGTGAGGGGTGGCAACGGTGCGGAACAAGGGCCAGCCCGCCGGCCGGTACCGGCGGTCCCGCGCCCGATCGGCTGGGTGCGGGAGTCAGTCCAGGACGTAGGCGTTGAGGGTGTCGCGGATATCGGTGAGGATTGCCCGCGCCGCCGTGAGCCCGGTGGTGTGCCAGAGCGTGTCGTCGACGACGAAGGTGCGCTTGTCGCTCACCGCGCCGAGTTCCTCCCACGGCTCCGAACGCATCACCGATTCCCCGTGCTCCTGCCCGTCCGGGCCGGCGAACAGCACATAGATCAGATCGCCCTCGGCGGCCATCGGATCGGACTCGTCGATCGGCGCCGAGGTCTCCCGCTGCGCGGTGGGCCGGGTGGCGCCGGTATCGGCGAGAATCTGCGCGGCGAAGGTCTCGCTGCCCAGATACTCCGTACCGCCGGGGGTGAAACGCACGATCGAGGCCTGGACGTAGCGGGCGTTGAGGGTGGCGCCGGTATCGGCGGCCTCGGTGTGATAGGCGTCCAGCGCCGCCGCGCCCGCCGCCTGCCGGCCCATCGCGCCCGCGAACGCGGTGAACTGCTTCTCCCAGTCCGGCTCCTCGCCGATCAGCACCGTCGGGGCGATCGCGCTCAGCGCCGCGTAGTCGCCCCGGCCGGCGGGGACCTCACCGAGGATCAGGTCGGGGTCCAGTTGTGCGATGAGGGCCGGGTCGGGGTCGGCGGCGGTACCCACGCCGGGGATCTCGACGACCCCGTAACCCAGATACCCGGGCTGCGGCACCGGACCCGGGATCGTGGTCGCGCCGACGACCCGCTCCCACAGACCGACCCCGCAGGTGGCGTCGAGCGCGGAGGTGCCCAGCACCACGATGCGCTGCGGATCCGCCGGCACCCGCGATTCGCCCGACGCGTGCCGGACGGTGCGGGTCGGCCCGTCCGCCGGATCGGGAGCAGACGGCAGCGGGCAGGCCTGCGAGGTGTCACGTTCGATGCCGACCACCCCCGCACCGGCGATATTCGTGGTGGTGCGGATGATCGAGGCCGAATCGTCGGGATGGCTCGCGCACGCGGACACCGCCAGCGCGGTGCAGGCGAGCACGGCGCCCAGCAGCCGGCCGATCCGGCCGGAGATCCGGGGCTCACGCGCGGCGGGGATGTGGACAGCGGGGCTCACCGGCATGCCGGGAAGGGTACATGCTCACAGGAATTCGACGCGCGCCAGTGTTGGCCGGCGCCGCCTCCGGCATCGCGGGGTCGAGGCTGTGTTTCGGCGCCGCGGGGTCGCGGGCTCGCTTGTGTCTCGCCTTTCAGGCCTCGGGGCTCGCGCTTCGCGCACGCGATGTCCGGCGGGCCGTTCATGGAGTGTGACCGTTGGTGAAGAACGCCCGCCGGCCCCGAGTACGACAGAGAGTAGGACCCGGGGGACCCCGCTTCGGCGGAAGGTTTACGATTCCAGAAGCGCAAGCTAACCGTTGGCCGCCCGGGCGCACCGGGCGGCGGGCAAAAACAGTGGAGCCTGCGGAGCGACCCTAAAGGCACCTTCAGGAGGATCAGTGACTGCCGTAGAGCCCAAGCCAGTCCCGCAGGGGGTGGAAGCGACTCGGCCATTTCCGGCGCGAACAGGGCCGAAGGGGTCGTTCATCTACAAGATGGTGACCACCACGGACCCCAAGGTCCTGGGCGTCATGTACTTGACCACCTCGATGGCGTTCTTCCTCATCGGTGGTCTGATGGCGCTGATGATGCGTGGTGAGCTCGCCCGCCCGGGCCTGCAGTTCCTCTCGCCCGAGCAGTTCAACCAGCTGTTCACCATGCACGGCACGATCATGCTGCTGTTCTACGCGACCGCGATCGTGTTCGGCTTCGCCAACATCATCCTGCCGTTGCAGATCGGCGCCCCCGACGTCGCCTTCCCGCGCCTGAACGCCTTCAGTTACTGGCTGTACGCCTTCGGCGCCACCATGGCGACCGCCGGTTTCATCACCCCGGGCGGCGCCGCGGACTTCGGCTGGACGGCCTACGTGCCGCTCACCGATATCCTGCATTCCCCGGGTGTCGGCACCGACCTGTGGATCATGGGCCTGGCCGTCTCCGGTCTGGGCACCATCCTCGGTGGTGTGAACATGCTGACGACCGTGGTCTGCCTGCGCGCTCCGGGTATGACCATGTTCCGGATGCCCATCTTCACCTGGAACATCGCCGTCACCAGCGTGCTCGTCCTGCTCGCCTTCCCGCTGCTGACCGCCGCGCTGATGGGCCTGGCCTACGACCGGCACCTGGGCGGTCACATCTACGACCCGGGCACCGGCGGCATCCTGCTCTACCAGCACCTGTTCTGGTTCTTCGGGCACCCCGAGGTGTACATCATCGCGCTGCCGTTCTTCGGCATCGTCTCCGAGATCTTCCCGGTCTTCAGCCGTAAACCGATCTTCGGTTACACCACCCTGGTCTACGCGACCCTGGGCATCGCGGCCCTGTCGATCGCGGTGTGGGCGCACCACATGTACGCCACCGGCGCGGTGCTGCTGCCGTACTTCTCGTTCATGACCTTCCTGATCGCGGTCCCGACCGGTGTGAAGTTCTTCAACTGGATCGGCACCATGTGGAAGGGACAACTGACGTTCGAATCACCGATGTTGTTCTCGGTGGGCTTCCTCGTCACCTTCCTGTTCGGTGGTCTGTCCGGTGTCATCCTGGCCAGCCCGCCGCTGGACTTCCACGTCACCGATTCCTACTTCGTGGTCGCGCACTTCCACTACGTGCTCTTCGGCACCATCGTGTTCGCCACCTACGCCGGTATCTACTTCTGGTTCCCGAAGATGACCGGCCGCATGCTGGACGAGCGGCTCGCGAAGTGGCACTTCTGGACCACGTTCCTCGGCTTCCACCTCACCTTCCTGGTGCAGCACTGGCTGGGCGCCGAGGGCATGCCCCGCCGCTACGCCGACTACCAGGCCGGTGACGGTTTCACCACGCTGAACACGGTCTCGACCATCGGCGCGTTCATCCTCGGCGCCTCGATGCTGCCGTTCCTGTGGAACGTCTTCAAGAGCTACCGCTACGGCGAAGTGGTCACGGTGGACGACCCGTGGGGCTACGGCAACTCCCTGGAATGGGCGACCAGTTGCCCGCCGCCGCGGCACAACTTCTACGAACTGCCGCGGATCCGCTCCGAACGTCCCGCTTTCGAACTGCACTACCCGCACATGATCGAGCGGATGCGCAACGAAGCCCACGTCGGATTCACGGGCGGTGCCAAGCACCATCCCGAGGAGACGACACTGGTCAAGTCCTGACCTCCGGTCGCTCACGAAAGCACCCGTCGGCTTCGGCCGGCGGGTGCTGTGTTTTCGGCGCCTGCGGTTGCCTCGGCATTCGATGTCCGGGTGGCGGCATGGGGCCGGGCGCGTGGGGGCTCCTCTGCGGCGTGTGGGCAGGGGGCCGTCCGCAGGCGAGATGGGGTGTGTACTTACATTGTTGTGGGCAGGCCCGCGGGCCCTGTGATCGTGCGCAGCGTGGCGCTACCTCCTTGTGGTCGACATCCATGGTCGGGGTCACGAGGGGTCCGCCCGCGGCGCCGGAGGCGACGCAAAGAGACACAGCCCGGGGTCACTAGGGCCCCGGCCCCGCGACGCCGGAGGCGTCGCCGAAGATAGGGAGTTGTTTTGGCCGAGACCACCGTGCTGGTCACCGTTACCGGGCCCGACCGTCCCGGTGTGACGTCGGTTCTGCTGTCGGCCATGTCGCGGCACCGGGTGAGTCTGCTCGATATCGAGCAGGTGGTGATTCGCGGCCGGCTCACCCTGGGTGTGCTGATCAGCTGTCCGTCCGACCCCGAGTCGTTGCAGGATGAGCTCGAGGAGGCGATGAACACCGTCGGTATGCAGGTCGATGTCGATATCGACCCCGAGGTCGCGCGGGCGCCGGTGTCCACACACGCGGTGGTGGTGCTCGGGTCGCCGGTGACGGCGCGGGCGTTCAGTACGGTGTCCCGGGAACTGGCCGAGCTCGGCGCGAATATCGATACGATCCGCGGTATCGCCGACTACCCGGTGACCGGGATGGAGTTGATGGTCACGGCGCCCGATCACGGCCGGGACACCGACTCCCGGTTGCGGACCGCGCTGGCCGATGTGGCGGTCATCGAACGGGTCGATATCGCCGTGGAGCGGGCCGGGCTGGCGCGCCGGGCCAAACGACTGATCGTCTTCGACGTGGATTCCACCCTCATCCAGGGCGAGGTGATCGAGATGCTGGCCGCGTACGCGGGCGTCGAGGACCAGGTGCGGGAGGTCACCGAGGCGGCGATGCGCGGGGAGATCGACTTCGCGGAATCGCTGCGGCAGCGGGTGGCGACGCTGGCCGGACTGGACGAATCGGTGATCGCGGCGGTGGCGGCGACGATCGAGCTCACCCCCGGGGCCCGGACCACCATCCGGACGCTCAAACGGCTCGGTTTCCGGTGCGGGGTGGTCTCCGGTGGGTTCCGGCAGGTGATCGACCCGCTCGCCCGCGAGCTTGACCTCGATTTCGTCCGGGCCAATGTCCTGGAAGTGGCCGACGGGAAACTCACCGGCCGGGTGGTGGGGCAGATCGTGGACCGGGCCTACAAGGCGACCGCGCTGCGGGCTTTCGCGGCCGACTCCGGGGTGCCGATGGAGCAGACCGTCGCGGTGGGGGACGGCGCCAACGATATCGATATGTTGAACGCGGCGGGCCTGGGCGTGGCGTTCAACGCCAAACCGGCGCTGCGGGAGGTCGCCGATACCGCGCTGTCGCACCCCTACCTCGATGCCGTGCTGTTCATCCTGGGCGTGACCCGTGACGAGGTCGAGGCCGCGGACGCCGAGGACGGATTGCTGCGACGAGTCCCGCTGGGCTGAGTTTCCGGCGTGCCGGCGCCCGCCGGGCCGAGGCCTCCTGGCTCCGGAAGCCGTGCCCGAGTCGGCACCGCGAGGGGTCGGGTGTCGGTGCGTGGGTAGGCTGTCGTCCGGTGAAGCTCGGGTGTTGGGAGGGTTGGTGGAATGCCGGATAGCGGCGTGACGGATGTAGCGGCGAACGGTCGCGAGATGGATACGGAGCCGGACTTCCCGGAAGACACTGATCCCGAGTTCCTGTCGGACCCAGGATTTTCCGAACGTCACGCCGAACTCGCCGCGGGGTACGGGAAGTTGGGCGATCCCGAGGATCCCGCACAGGTGCAGGCGATGCAGATGGTGCTGCACCTGCCCAAGACCGATCCGCCCGCGCGCAGCGATGTCCTCGCCGCCGCGGCGGCCGCGGCGGTCGCACTGTGCCTGGACCCGCGCGTCGGGTACGAAGGCGAATGGGAGCGGCCGTATCTGGCGTGGAAGCGCGCGCGGATCAGGAAGGTCGCCCGGCGGGCGCGCGGAGCCCAGTGGGCGGCCGCGAACGAGGTCCCCGGAGTGACCGTCGAAAGCGGGGGCGCGCTGGTGCGGGCCCTCGTGCCGGGACCCGTGGGTGAGGTCGACCCCCGGATCCGGCGCCTCCAGATCGGCGGCACCGATCTGGAATCCGACGATCCCGGGCCGGTACCCCTGGACGTCCCGGTGTTCTGGGTGAACGCCGAACTCGGGATGACCGTCGGTAAAGCCGCGGCGCAGGTCGGACACGCGAGCATGTTGTTCGCCGGCGCGCTGCCGGTGGAACAGGCCCGGACCTGGGCGCAGCGCGGATTCGCCTGCGCGGTGCGTGAGGCCGGGCCCGACGAATGGCAGATGCTGCGCGCCGCCGTCGCCCGCAGCGCGGCGACCGCGGTGCGCGATGCCGGTTTCACCGAGGTCGCGCCGGGTTCCACCACTGTGATCGCCACCCGGCCCGCGCGGCCGGACCAGTGGTAGGAGATGCGCACCGTCCACGTCGTCACCCACCCGGAAGCGACGCATCACGTCGACCGGGTGGTCGGCGGCTGGTACGACTCCCGGCTCACCGCTACCGGTGAACGCGACGCGGAGGCTGTCGCCGAGGCCGTGCGGTCGCGGATTCCGCACGGCGCGGACGTCGAACTGTTCTCGTCGGATCTGCGCCGGACCGCGCAGACCGCCGCGGTGATCGGTGCCGCGCTGGACCTGACCCCGGTGTACGACGCCCGGCTCCGGGAGAAGTCCTACGGCGAGGCCGGGGGACGACCACAGCAATGGCTCGACCGGAGGTTCGTACCGCCCGCCCGCGATCGGTGAGCGGATGGCGCACGACGAAGGTATCCCCGGCGCCGAGACCCGGGCGGCGTTCGCGCGGCGCGTCTATGCCGCCGTGAACGCCGTCCCGGACAGCCGCTGCGCGAACCAGGTCATCGTCACCCACGGCGGCACCCTCACCTTCGTGCTGGCCGCGTGGATCGGGATGCCGCTCGAGGCAGCCGGTTACGTGGCCTTCCATGCCCCCGCCGGGAGTATCACCCGACTCCCCGAGGACGACTACTACCACAACCGCAGGATCGAGAGCCTCGGCGATACGCGCCACCTGCCGACGCGCCGCTGAGGCGTTGCGCCTGCCCGTCCGCCTGCCCCTCCTGTTTGTCGCATACTGCCGATCCGGGCGGTCGCGCGCGCCGGGGCGGCGGTGAATCGCGGGTGCCCGGTGCCGCGAGCGTGTTCGCCTCGAGACAAGATGGAGCGCGTGGCGCATCCAGATCCAGATCTGCTCATCGACTTCACCAATGTTTCCATCCGCCGCAACGGGCACAATCTCGTCGGCCCGGTGACCTGGCAGGTAGAACTCGACGAACGCTGGGTCGTCCTGGGCCCCAACGGAGCCGGAAAGACCTCGCTGTTGCAGATCGCGGCGGCCGAGACCCATCCCTCCTACGGCACCGCCTACGTACTCGGTGAACGACTCGGCAAAACCGACGTCAGCGAACTGCGGCCCCGGATCGGGCTGTCCTCCGCGGCCCTGGCCGCGCGTATCCCGCCGGAGGAGCGGGTGGCCGACCTGGTCGTCTCCGCCGGTTACGCGGTCCTCGGCCGGTGGCGTGAGAAGTACGACGACGTCGACACCGACCGCGCGATCGACATGCTGGAAAGCCTGGGCGCCGAACACCTTCTGGACCGCACCTACGGCACACTGTCGGAAGGCGAACGCAAACGGGTTCTGATCGCCCGCGCTCTCATGACCGATCCGGAGCTGCTGTTGCTGGACGAACCGGCCGCGGGCGTGGACCTGGGCGGCCGGGAAGAGCTGGTGGAGAGCCTGGGCGATCTGGCCTCCGATCCCGACGCCCCGGCGCTGGTGCTGGTCACCCATCACGTCGAGGAGATCCCGCCGGGCTTCACTCACTGCATGCTGATCAGCGAGGGCGAGATCGTCACCCAGGGATTGCTCGACGACGTCCTCACCGCCGAGAACCTGAGTGAAGCCTTCCGCCAGAACATCGCACTGGACCGGATCGATGGCCGGTATTTCGCCCGCCGGAAGCGGCGGCTGGGACGGCACCGGTCGCGGTAGGAATCCACCGGAGCGCGGGGAAGAGCGGCACTTCGGGAACGGTGCTGAAGGCGCGGGCGGATGACAACCGAGGCGGAAGTCCAGGCGCGCAGGGCTCTCACCTTCGCCGACCCGCCCGCCCTCCTCATCCTCGCGCACCGTCACCTTCATCCCCGCGCACCGGCGCACCGACACCACAGCTAGTGTGCGAGGGGTGAGTGAGACGACTGTGCCGGATTCGGCGGCGGGGGTCCCCGAGGCCAAGGATGCCTCGACCGTGATGCTGGTGCGTGACGGCGCCGCCGGTCCGGAGGTTTTCCTGCAGCGGCGGGCGGGGGCGATGGCTTTCGCCGCCGGGATGACCGCTTTCCCGGGTGGGCGGGTGGATCCTGTGGACGCCGAGGTGGCGATCGACTGGGCCGGGCCGTCACCGCGCTGGTGGGGGGAGCGGTTCGGGGTGTCCGAGGCCCGGGCCAAGGCGCTGGTCTGTGCGGCGGTGCGGGAGACCTTCGAGGAGTGCGGGGTGCTGCTGGCCGGGCCGACCGCCGATACCGTCGTCGCCGATACCACCGGGTACCGCCGGGAGCGGGAGCGGATCGAGGGCCGGGATCTGACGTTGTCGGAGTTCTTGGCCGAGCGGCGGCTGGTGTTGCGCGCCGATCTGCTGCGGCCGTGGTCGCGCTGGATCACTCCGACGGTGGAGCGCCGCCGTTACGACACCCACTTCTTCGTGGCGGTGCTGCCCGAGGGGCAACTGGCCGACGGAGCGACCACCGAAACAGATCTGGTGCTGTGGTCCACTCCGGCGGCGGCGCTGGAGACGTGGCGGGCGGGTGAGCACGTGCTGCTGCCGCCGACCTGGTCGCAGCTGACGTCGCTGGCCGGCTATTCCGATACCGCGCGGATCCTGGCGGCCGAACCGGCGATCGATCCGATCCAGCCGGTGTTCGGTGAGGTGGACGGTAAGCCGCTGCTGCAGTTCCCGGACAATATGCGTTACTTCGCCGATCTGCCGGATCCGTCGCGGCTGGTCGGGTCCAAGGGGATGCGCGATACCGATCCGTCGCTGCTGGGCGGCTCCGGGAATGCGGGCGGCGCCGCCGGCGGCCGGTAGCGTAGGCGTCCATGGCGGAATTCGTATCCCTGTCCCGGTCCGGCGAGGCGAGCGGGTCCGGGCGTGGTGTGGCGGTGCTGCGTATCGCCCGCCCGCCGATGAATCTGTTCGACACCCAGCTGATCCGCGAGATCGCGGAAGCGGCCGCCGCCTGCGGTGCCGATCCGGAGATCGCCGCGCTGGTGGTCTACGGGGACGAGCGGGTGTTCTGCGCTGGTGACGAGCTGGCCGAGCTGGCCGAGCTGCCCGCCGAACAGGCCGCCGCCATGGCCGGCGACCTGCAGACCGCGCTGGGCTGCCTGGCCGCGATCCCGCAGCCCACGGTGGCCGCGATCAGCGGATACGCCCTCGGGTCGGGGCTGGAGCTGGCGCTGGGGGCCGACCGGCGCATCATCGGTGACAATGTGAAGTTCGGATTTCCGCAGATCGATGCGGGACTCATCCCGCTCGCGGGGATCCGGCGGCTGTCGCTGCTGATCGGTCCGGGGGCGGCGAAGGACCTGGTGTACAGCGGACGTTTCGTGGAGGCCGACGAGGCCGCGCGGCTGGGTCTGGTCGACCAGGTGGTCGCGCCCGACGATGTGCTGGGGGCGGCGATCGACTGGGCCCGCCGGTTCACCGACGGTCCGGCGCGGGCGCTGGCCGCCGCGAAGGCGGTGTTCGAGGCGGGGCCGGACGGTCCGCAGCGGGCCCGTGCCGAGTGGGCGCAACTGTTCGGCACCGCCGACCAGCGCCTCGGCACCCGCTCCTACCTGCGTGACGGGCCGGGGTCGGCCGTATTCACAGGGCGCTGAACGAGTCGCGGGTCACCCGAACCTACCCGGCGGTATCGGAAGTCCGGCCGGGAAAGGATAGGCTCTCCGACCATGACGGTACGCCCCGACGACCCCGCACCCCATCCGCACGCCACCGCCGCGGAGGTCGAAGCTGCATTCGAGGACACCAAGCTCGCCCAGGTGCTGTATCACGACTGGGAAGCCGAGACCTACGACGACAAATGGTCGATCTCCTATGACGAACGCTGCATCGATTACGCCCGCGGCCGGTTCGACGCCGCGGTCGGCACCGATGCGGAGTTGCCGTACGAGCGGGCTCTCGAACTGGGCTGCGGTACCGGTTTCTTCCTGTTGAACCTCATGCAGTCCGGGATCGCCAAGAGCGGTTCGGTCACCGATCTGTCGCCCGGCATGGTGAAGGTCGCGCTGCGCAATGCCGAACATCTGGGCCTGGATGTGGACGGCCGGGTCGCCGACGCCGAGACCATCCCCTACGACGACGACACTTTCGACCTGGTCGTCGGGCACGCGGTCCTGCACCACATCCCGGATGTGGAGCAATCGCTGCGGGAATGCCTGCGGGTGCTGAAACCGGGCGGCCGTTTCGTCTTCGCCGGCGAGCCCACCACCATCGGCAATTTCTATGCCCGCAATCTGGGCAACATCACCTGGAAGGCGACCACCGCCCTCACCAAACTCCCGTTCCTGCGGGACTGGCGCCGCCCCCAGGAGGAACTGGACGAATCGTCGCGGGCCGCCGCGCTGGAGGCCGTGGTCGACCTGCACACCTTCGACCCGACCCGGCTCGAGGAGATGGCGCGCTCG
The DNA here is from genome assembly GCF_040609955.1 of Nocardia sp. NPDC004568. Lineage (NCBI taxonomy): Bacteria > Bacillati > Actinomycetota > Actinomycetes > Mycobacteriales > Nocardiaceae > Nocardia > Nocardia sp. NPDC004568. The sequence goes on along the minus strand of NZ_JBEXLL010000033.1, from coordinate 17,812 downwards.
GCGGGCGCGGTGGAGGTGGCCGCGCACACCGAGGAGTTCGCCGCCGCCCTGTGGGGCTGGCCGGTGCGGACCTTCGAGGCGGCCGTTCCGGACGAGAAGCTCACCTGGGGCTACCGGATGGCGATGTACCGCGCGTGGCTGGGGTTGAGCTGGGTGGACGAGAACGTGATGCGTCGGGTGGTGCCGCGGCAGTTCTTCTACAACGCCATGATCACCGGAGTGAAACCGGCCGCCGCCGGGACATAGTGGGGTACGGCTTCGACGCGGCCGATATCGGCTATCTCGGCTCGGCGGACGGTACGGCCGCGCTGGCCGAGGTCGCGGAGCTGGAACTCACCTCCGCCTCGCAGCTCCGCGATGTGGCCGCGGTGCGCCGGACCTACGGTGAGCGCGCCGCGGCGCTCATCGAGACGGTCCGCCTGCGTCGCCGGGCCGCGGCCAAACTGTCCGGCGCCCAGGAGTGGCTGCTGACCGACGACGCGGTACAGCAGGCCACCCCGACCCTGGTCGCCCGCCATCGCGCGAGCCGGCTGGCCGGTCGCGATGTCCACGACGTCACCTGCTCGATCGGCGCGGAGCTGGCTGAACTGGCCCGGGTGTGCCCGCGGGTGGTCGGCAGCGATCTGGACCCGATCCGGCTCGCCATGGCCCGGCACAATCTGACCCATCCGGTCCCGCCGCCCGCTTCCGCGCCGGTGGCACCCGCGCACCGCAGCGGAACAGCTGTGGCCGGTGCCACCGAAGCGACGGAGCGGGGCGGCGGCGAACCGAGGTCACGAGGGTTCGCTCCCGGCGGTGCCGCGGGCGCGGTGGCCGATCCGGGCTCGCCGGCGCCTCGCCCGACGGCGGCGCGGGCGACGCCGGAGAACACTGTGCTCGTGCGCGCCGACGCCCTGTTCCCGTGCACATCCGGGACCGTCGTCGTGGCCGATCCGGGCCGGCGGGCCGATGGGAAACGCACCCACGATCCGGCCGCGCTGCAACCACCGCTACCGGATCTGCTGGCGGTGTACGCGGGCCGCGATCTGGTCGTGAAATGCGCTCCCGGAATGGATTTCGACACGCTGGGCTGGGACGGTGAGGTCGAGGTCGTCTCGCTGGACGGCGGAGTCCGGGAAGCGTGCCTGTGGTCGGCGGGCCTGCGCGAGCCCGGGGTGGGCCGCCGAGCCACCGTCCTCACTTCCGGCGGCGCGGTGACCACCCTCACCGATGCCGATCCGAGCGAGATCCCGGAGCGCGCGCCGGGGGAGTGGATCGTGGACCCGGACGGTGCGGTGGTCCGCGCCGGGCTGGTCCGGCACTACGCGGCCCGCCACGGTCTGTGGCAGCTGGATCCGCGGATCGCCTACCTGACCGGCGACCGTCCCCCCGCGGGGGTGCGCGGCTTCCGGATTCTCGACCGCTGTGTGTTGCGGGAGAAAGTGTTGCGGGCGGAACTGCGCCGCCGGGACTGCGGGCCGCTGGAAATCCTGGTCCGCGGTGTGGACGTCGATCCGGATATTCTGCGGCGACGCCTGAAACCCACCGGCTGCCGGCCCTATACGCTCGTGATCACCCGCATCGGCACCACGGCGACCGTCTTCCTGTGTGAGGCTTCGCGGGCCTGACCTGAGTATGGGGACTCCGGAACGGGTTACCGGAGTTCGACGTAGCGCGGTGGCTCCCCGTCCAAGGCATCCAGGGTCGGAATGGGTTTGTCCGTCGGTGATCCGCGCTCGTCGAATGAGAGCACTCCGCGGCCCCGCGTATCCCGGTGGCCCCGTGCAGCCGCTTCATCGCCTGTAGCACCTGTTCGGAGTGCACGATGTCCCGGCGTAGCCGGCCTCCTGCCGGATCGCCTGGACAGTCGTCACCGCCGCGTGGTGTTCCATGACGGCGGCGCAGTTGTCCACCCCGCAGGGGTCAGTCCTCCGGGGAGTGTGAGCGCCGTCTCGCGGTGACTCGAAGTGCGTTCGGCCGTAAAGTGGTCAAGGCGCGGGCTCGAACGGTATGCCGGGGGTCGGGAAGTAGGTGCCAACGTGACGCGACTGCGGCAACGACTATTGACGCTTCGGTGCGGGCGAACTGATATCCGAGACATTGATGCCGCCCCATGCCGAACGGAATGAAAGTCAGGCGTTGCGGATGCGCTTTCTCGGCCGTCCAGCGATCGGGATCGAACCGCATCGGGTCAGGATAGATAGCAGGGTCACGATGCAGGGCGGTGCTGCTGTAGACAACCTCCGCGCCAGCCGGAATCCGGAACTCGCCGAAATCAATCGGTGCGGTCAGTTGTCGCATGAGGAACCATGCCGGGGAATGAAGGCGGAGCGCCTCGTTCAAAACCAGGTTCAGATACCGAAGTTTCGACAGATCCGTGTAAGTGAGTGGGCCGTCCTGAAGCGCCATATCCAGTTCGGCATGTAATCGGGATTCAACTGCGGGGTTGCGCCCCAGTTCGTGAAACAACCAACTGAGGGTTGTCGCAACGGTCTCCGAGCCCGTGAACAATAATGAGATCACCTCGTCACACAGCTGGTCGTCACTCATCGGGAGACCGGTATCCTCGTATCGTGCGTCCAGCAACATGGAGAGCAGATCAGTTCGGTTGCTACCCGTGGATCGATAGTGCGACATCGCCTCGCGCACCAGATTTTCCAGACGTGACCGCATTGCCACGAGCTGTCGGCCGCCAAATCCCGGAAACCGCTCCCACGAGTCAGGCACAAGCGTCCGTACGAATCCGTATTTGACGAGATTCGGCAACAGGCTACGCACTTCGGTAACGATGCCTTCGCAGTAGTCATCGGAAAATATCGACCTGGTGATGATGGCAAGCGTGAGGTTGCCTAGTTCCTCGTCGAGAGCAAGTTTCTGCCCTGATGTCCAGGACGAGGCCACTGACGCCGCCTCCGCCTGTATAATCTCGGCGTAGCCCGTCATGCGGCGGGCATGAAACGCGGGTTGCATAATGCGACGTTGCTTTCGGTGTGTAGTGCCGTCCGAGGTTGCCAGACCTTGCCCGGTGAATACACGCGCCTTCTCGAAAATCCGCCCCCTGGCAACATTCCCCGCCTCTGTGACAAGTAATTGATGGATAAACTCCGGTGAGTTCAGTAGGTAGTAACGTCGTGTGCCGATGTACAGCTGAACCACGTCACCACTCAGCCGCGCATCCATCAACAGACCCATCGGATCACTGAGTAGCGCGGGAATATGTCCGAGTAAAGGTACGCGCCTCGGCGCAGTGGGAAGCATTATTCATCCTTTCTACGACAAGTACTGCCAGATGAGATCGGGGCAATGGCCCCGCTGTCAGACCGCACCTTTACCATTGAAAGACGGCATCCTCACGAAAAGGAAGCACTTGGAAGTAGTCCAACTGATCCTCGTGGCACGTTTGGGTGGTTTGATAACGGGAGCTCGCGGACTTGTACCATTGCAATGATCCGGTGGCCCAGTCGCGCATGTTCTCGGCCACCAACACCGTTCGATCCCTCAGCCCATCCTCGCATCCACCTATTTCGAGCACCTGATGTAGCTGTGAAATCTGTTTATCCAGAAACCGAATTCGTGCGTGAAGCATCCGTTTGGCGTTGTCCCAGGAACTCGACAGATCACCGCCGGTCAAGTCGCGGATTCGATTCACGATGTTGATAGCCTCATCGGGCCCGTCGCGCCGCGCGGAAACGAGGTCGGAGCACCAGTGACTGATATCGATGGAGGCATCGATTACTCGCCGAAAATCAGGGACACTGTACAGCCAATCGGGCAATTCGAACCCGAGACAAGGCTGCGTCAATTCCATGTACGGCGCGACCGCGGATGCTGCCCGCCGACGATCGATGTGCGTCATCAAATCGTTCCGACGGCGCTCGGCCCGATCTGCCGCCTCATTGCTGATCTCTCGAAGATAGTTGGTGAAACCCATCCGGGCACGACGCCGTACGAGAGGATATCCCTCAGTAACCCGCTCGAAGACGTCAGCGAGAGCTATGCCTGCCGGGCTCCGCGGAGCTGTCCCACCCAGCCCGCGCATAACGTCCGCGAGAATTTCCCCTGCCTGCTCCGGTTCGGCACGCAGTGGACCTTCATCAATGTAGTCATCAACAACGTAGAAGATGGTGTACATGTCTGCAAGGTCGCATGCTGTCACTTCACTGATCGTGTCGGGATGCATCAAGACCGCACATGCTGCCGTATCGGTGAGTTCGAGATGCTCCACCGCAGCCTGAGACTGCACGATTCCAAAGTCTTTCGCCCACTGTACCGTATGTTCGGCCGCAGCATCGTGATGCGGACTGGACCGCTTGAGGGGAAGTACGCTCAGAAATTCATCGATGTCAAGTGCCGGATATGTCATTGCACGTAGCCTTCGTTATCAGCAGCCGCCGCGCTCCGGGCGGGCGGCTTTCGGTTACCGGTCTCGCCATGCGATGGCGTGGGCCAGCGCCATCAAATCCGCCCCTGCCTGAGACTGAGGTCGGGCCGACTGCAGCAACTGTTCTACTGAAGTCTGAATTCGTGACAGCTGTATCTGCACCCAGCGCCGCCCACCTGCCCGTTCGATGAGCGCCGCTGCAAGCTCCAGGTCATGGTCGTTGCGCGGGAACCCTTCGGTGTTGTAGAGCTCTGCCAGCTGTCTCCCCGCGGCGGTATCGGAAGCCAGTGCTGCGGCAACAGGCAATGTCTTCTTGCCCCGAGCCAGATCCGAACTGCTGGATTTGCCGGTCGACGCAGGATCACCCCAGATGCCCAACAGATCGTCCGCAAGTTGGTAGGCCAATCCGACATCTCGGCCGAATTGCCCGAACGCTCGGGCCCGATCGACCGGTGCGCCGGCGGTGAGCGCGCCCAGCTCACAAGCGGCACCCATCAGGGCTCCGGTTTTGTATTCGGCCATCCGCAGGCAGGACGCCAGATCGACGGACGCAGAACGCTCGAACGCGAGGTCGTCCCACTGGCCCATGCACAGTTGCCGCAAAGCTTCGGCGAAGACAGCGCAGGCAGCGGGCTCGAAGTCGGACAGCAACTCGAAGGCCATGCACAGCAACAGGTCGCCGCTGAGGATTGCCTGGTTTACTCCGAACCGTGCCCACACCGTAGGTTGGTGGCGACGCGTTCGGTCACCGTCCATGACGTCGTCGTGCAACAAGGTAAAGTCATGGACAAGCTCCACTGCCAACGCCGCAGTGCAAACACGTTCTGTCGGCTGTGCGCCCTTACCGTCGGTCACCGCAGCAGCGCAGGCCAACAGCAGAGCCGGACGAACCATCTTCCCGGCACCGTCGCGAGTCACACCGTCGCCATCCCACCAGCCCGCATGATAGCCAACGACATTCCGCAGCCGATCCGGCAGGCGGTCGACCGCCTCTTTGTACCGCGGCTCGATGTGACTACGCGCCATCGCCAACAAGCCCACGACCGACTCATCCGCCACCCACACCATCAGACCCACCAACGCCGACCATGGCCGAGGGTGCCCCGGACATCTCCGGCAGATTCTTCCGTCATGTTGCGAACTGCAACGGAGTTCGACAAGCGAACGGGCACTTTGATGGCGCGCACGGACATTTGACACATCCTCCAGTCCGGCGCTGTACCGCCCGAGCCGGGTAGTACGCGCAAGGTATCCAGCACGGCATTTGCCGGGTTCCAGTTGTGAGTCGAATCGGTGATTCCGAGATTCCGCACCCACTCCTCCTCGCATCGCGCTGCACCTTGGTCGCTCGGGTGCCTCCGAGTACTCAGATGTTATCTCAGGTCTTCCGGGTAAGGGCGCTGTCCCACAAACACTTTCGGCTCGACGCAGCCACCACCATGGACGGCATCGTCACCGGCTGGACCACCAGGCCGGCTCGTGTTCGGGTTCCAGGCCGTCGTCCCGGACGATCGCTTCGACCTGCGTGAACGGGGTCCCCTCGTCGTCCGGGCGGCGCGGCGCACCGGTGATCGGGTCCATAGGACAGCCCGGCGGCGGCCGTGGCGCGGCCGAACTCGCGTGGCCGGCTACGAACAGCCGCCCCGGGTACTCGATGGCGCCACCGAGCCGGCCCAGCGCGAGGTCGTGGTAGAGACCTCGGCCTCTTGATCCGCCGCCTGATATTGAGCCGGTTCAGGCTCTGCAGCAGTGTTTCCAGGTTACGGCCACCCCCGGGGACAAACCCTCCGGTACCTGGCCGGCAGCTTCGAGAATCTCGATGTCATCCTGACCGCGCGTCTCCATTCGCATGATCGATCGGGCGGTACCGGGGCGCGGGCACCTGTCCGTGGCCGGCGAGCGCGGGTCGGGCGTGGGTGTCGGCGGGCCGGGGTACGGTCGCTGCATGACGATGTACGCCGCGCTGCTGCGGGGGATCATGCCCAGTAACCCGAATATGAGCAACGAGAAATTGCGCGGCGTGTTCACCGGGCTGGGCTTCGAATCGGTGGCCTCGGTGCTGTCCAGCGGCAATATCGTTTTCGCCACCGAGGAGACGGGGGTCGCCGAGCTCGAGGATCGCATCCAGGAGGCACTGAACGCCGAACTCGGGATCCCCGGCGGCACCATCCTCCGCGCCGAGGCCGAATTGCGCGATCTGCTCGACCGGGACCCGTTCGCCGGTTTCACCCACGGCCGCGACACCTATCTCACCGCCACCTTCTTCAAGGCGCAGAGCGAGGCCGCCCCGGCGATGCCCGCCGACGACGATCCGCTCACGAAGATCATCGGTTACGACGCGGGCGCCCGGGTCTTTCTCGCGGTCGTCGACAACAGCACACCGCGGACACCGAATTTCATGGCGTGGCTCGACCGCGCCTACGGTAAGGACATCACCACCCGCACCTGGCTGACGGTGCAGCGGATCGTCAAGAAGATCGATGCGGTGAAATAGGCGGTTCAGGCCTCCTGGGCGACGCCGTTCTTCTTCCGTTCGATATCGGCCAGTGCCGCTTCCCGCGCCGCCCGCTGGGCCGCGCCGGCCTCCCAGGTGGATTTCCGGTTCTTCACCACCCGCGCCGGTGCGCCGACCGCGATGCTGTAATCCGGGATATCGCCCTTGACCACGGCGTGCGCGCCGAGCACGCAGCCGCGGCCGACCCGGGTCTCGCGCAACACGGTGACCTTCGCCGCGATCCAGGTGTCGGGTCCGATCCGGACCGGGCTCTTCACGATGCCCTGGTCCTTGATCGGCAGGGTGATGTCGTCCATGCGGTGATCGAAGTCGGTGATGTAGCACCAGTCGGCGACCAGGGTGGATTCGCCGATCTCGATATCCAGGTAGGTGTTGACGACATTGTCCTTGCCGAACACCACCTTGTCGCCGATCCGGAGGGAGCCCTCGTGGCAGCGGATGGCGTTCCCGTCCCCGATATGGACCCAGCGCCCGATCTCGAGCCGGCCGAGTTCGGGAGTCGCGTGGATCTCCACATTGCGTCCGAGGAACACCATGCCGCGCAGGATCACATGCGGGTTGGCGAGCCGGAACTTGAACAGCCGGTAATAGCGGACCAGATACCAAGGTGTGTAGGCGCGGTTGGCCAGCACCCAGCGCAGCGAGCCGAGGGTGAGGAACCGGGCCTGCCGCCGGTCGCCGCGCCGGGAGCCCTGCCAGCGTGAGCGCAGCGGTGCGCCCCACATGCTCGTCACGAACGTTTCTCCTCGTAGTCTGTGCTGCCCGGTACTGCCGAACAGCCTACTTTCGTGGTCGGGAGCCCCGGCCTATACCCTTCCGTTAATCTTCCACACACGTGGGCCCGGGGAGACAGGACGACAGAGGAGACCAGCAGGTGCGTATCGGCAGCGGCGTACGGACCGTGTCCTGGGTTGCGGCGGCGGTGGCCGCCGTGGGAGTGCTCACCGCCTGCGGCACCGATGTCGACGACATCACCGTCGGCCGCGGCCTGGGCTGGCCCGCGCCGGGGCACGAGAGCCGCAACAGCGGCACCACCCCGGTGACCGGTTCGCGGGCGCTGAGCCTGCAGTGGTCGCGGCCGGTGGGCGGGCCGGTCGCGCAGCCGCCGACGGTGGGCTCGGACGGGCAGATCTTCGTCACCAGCCGCACCGACGCCGACTGCGAGATCTTCTCCTACCAGATGCCTACGGGGCGTAAGCGTTTCTGCAATCCGCTGGGTCCCAACGCCATCTATTCACCCACCCTGCTCGACGGCGCGAACAATGTGTACGCCGGACTCGACAGTGGCGTGGAATCGGATAATTTCCTCGGTCAGCCGCGCTGGCGGACGCCGGTGGCGGGCGTACCGATCGGGATGCAGTTCACCGGTGACGGTCATCTGCTGGTGATCACCCAGTCCGGGCAGGTCGATGTGCTCGAGCGGCAGACGGGTAAACGGATGGTCCCCACCCAGCAGTTGCTGCCGCAGCCCGATTTCCTGCAGTCGCCGAATCTGGACTGGCCGCCGGCCGGCGCCGGTCTGGAGGATTGCCACACCGGCGGCCCCGAGTGCGCGGTCGCCACGGTGGCGGCGATGGATATCGATACCGGGCGGATCTACGCGACGGTCCGCAGGCCCGGGGAGCCCAAGGCTGCCCTGGTGGCGCTGCGCTATGCCGACGGGAAGGTCCGGCAGGAGTGGAGCCGGGAGATCCTGGCCGGCGGCAGTGCCACCGATCCGGCCCTGTCCGCCGACGGAGCGACGCTCTACGTCGGCGACAACAGCAAACGCCTGATCGCGGTGAACACCGCCGACGGCACCCCGAAATGGGAGGCGCAGCTGGACTGGGAGCCGCGCCGCGGGATCTCGGTCTCCGACGACGGCCTGATCGTCCCGGCCGGTGACGAAGGCTATCTGCTCGCCCTGCGAGACACCGGCGACAGTTTCGAAAGAGTATGGGAGCGTAAGGATCTGGCGTTGCGGGGCCGGCCGGTACAGACCGCGGGCGGGATCGGCTACGTCACCGCCGCCATCGGCAGCGGGCTGAACCTGGTCACCTTCGATACCGGTACGGGCGCCACCCTGGACTCCGATGTGCTGCCGGGCGCCCAGGGCACCACCACCGGCACCGCGGTCGGCGCCGAGGGCGAGGTCGTGGTCGCCACCCGGATCGGCGAGATCTTCGCCTTCACGGAGAACGACTGATACCTCGGTGGCATCGGGCCCGGAGCCACCGCGGTCGCGCCGGTACCGGGCGGCGGTGGGCAATATCGCCGCCGTCACCGCATAATGGTCTCCGGCTCGCCGACCGGTAGGGCGACCGTCGATCCCCGCCGTACCGGACATTTCCGACGGTGGGTGAAGTCGCCCGCTCGCTGCGTGGGTGCCGGCTCGTGCGCAGGGGACGAGTGTGACCGGCCCGTGCGCCGGCACCCCGCTGGGCCGGCCGTTCGAGGAGCGGATCGGCGCCACCGCGGCGCTGGGAACACCCGGGGTTACTTCGGATCCCGTTCCGGGAGGGGGCGTTCCACGATCACCGGGCGGCCCAGCGGGTTGCGAACCCGCCGCTTCGCGTCCGAGTAGATATCGGCTGTTTCGGCCGCCACCACATCCCAGGCGAAATCGGCGGTCAGCCGCTCCCGGGCCGCGAACGCCCGCTCCTGGGCGGCCGCCGGATCGTCGAGTACCGAGATCACCGCGTCCACCAGGCCGTGCACATCGGCCGGTTCGAAGGACGTCCCGGTGACCCCGTCGATCACGGCCTCACCGAGCCCGCCGGCGGTCGAGGTGACCAGCGGGGTCCCGGCCGCGGCGGCCTCGAGCGCCACGATCCCGAACGGTTCGTAGCGGCTGGGCAGGACGATCGCGTCGGCGCCGTGCAGCCAGCCGAGCAGTTCCGCGTGGTCGAGCTGGCCTGTGAAGTGCACCGCCCGCGCCACCCGGTGCGTCCGGGCGAGTTGGCGCAGCCACTCGAACTGGGTCCCGACCCCGGCCACGGTGAGCACAGTGCCGGGATGGGCCCGGCGGATCCGGGGCAGCGCGGCGATGGCGTCCTGCACACCCTTCTCGTACTCGAGGCGTCCCACATAGAGCAGCCGGGGCGGGCCGCTGCGGGGCGAGCGGGTACGGAAGGTCCACGCCCCCACATCGATTCCGTTCCGGATCACGTGCACCGGGATCCGGTCGGGGCGGTAGAGCCGCTCCACCTCGTCCTTCATCGAGGTGGAGCAGGTGATCAACGCGTCGGATTCGTTGGCCAGCCACCACTCCACCGAATGCACCTGCCGGTTGACCCGGCCGGCGACCCAGCCGCTGTGCCGACCGGCTTCGGTGGCGTGGATGGTCGACACCAGCGGGACGTCGTAGTACTCGGCCAGTGCGATGGCGGGATGGGCGACCAGCCAGTCGTGCGCGTGCACCACATCCGGTGTCCAGCCCTCGCCGATTCCCGGTTTGTCCAGTGCGATCCCGGCGCGCACCATCGCATGACCCATGGCCAGGGTCCAGGCGAGCATATCCTCGCCGAAATCGAAGATCGGCGGATCCTCGGCGACCGCCACCACCAGCACCCCTTCGGCGATGAACGAATGGGTGGGGTGGGTGGCCGGGCTGGTGCCGGTGGGCCGCCGGGCGAGTACCACTACTTCGTGACCGGCCGCGGCCAGTGATGTCGCCAGGTGATGGACATGTCTGCCCAGCCCGCCGACGACCACCGGTGGGTACTCCCACGACACCATCAAGATTTTCATCGCGGTCCTTCTGCAGGGGTGACGCGTAGCCTACGCGCGTCCAGGGCCGGGAACACGCCGTCGGCCACCGCCCATCCTGCCGCCAGATCGTGTGCTCTGCCGAGTTGACCGGCTTCGACCGCACCGGCGATCTCGCGGACCGCGTGCGCGTGCTGATGGGCTCGGTCGCGGGCGTAACCGGCGGCGGAGTCCTTGCTGACCATGAAGGCCCAGTCGCTGGACACGGTCAGGATCGCTTCGCGCAGCAGCTGGTCGGCCACCGGGTCCCGGCCGGTCGGGGCGCCGGCGCGCATCTTGGCGGCCGTATCCATCGCCAGCCGCACGATCTCGGCGTTCAGATCGACCAGATCGCGCACCTGATCACCGGCCCAGACCCGCCAGTCCTTACCGGAGCCCCACGAGGAATCGGTGAGTGGAACCGGGTCCCCGACGAAGCCGCGGTCGCGCGCGTCGGCCAGGGTGCCGACCGTGACCCCGGCTTCCGGGAGCGCCCGCAGTACCTGGGCCAGCCACTGCGGGCCCTCGTGCCACCAGTGGCCGTACAGTTCGGTGTCGAACGCGGCGACCACCAGCGCCGGCCGGCCGATCCGCTCGGATTCGCCGATCAGCCGTTCGCGTACCGTCTGCACGAAGTCCTCGACATCGCGGCCGATCTGGGCGGCGGCGAGACCGGGATCGTAGGGGGCCTTGTCCGGCCCGGCCACGGTTTTCCCGGTGACCCGGGCCGGTTTGAGCCCGGTCGCGTGATCGTAGTGATGGAAGTCCCGGTAGGCCCCGTGGCCCGGATACCCCGATTTGGGCGACCAGACCCGGTAGCTGACCGTGAGATCGCGGCCGAACGCCAGGACCGGTGATTCGCGCACCGGGCGGCCCAGGGTCGTATCGCCGCGCAGCGCGGGCCCGTCGACCATGAAGTGCGTCACACCCGCGTCGGCGTAACCCCGCTCCATACCGGGCGTGAACCCGCATTCCGGCGCCCAGATCCCGGACGGGGCGTGGCCCCAGCGCAGCCGGGCGTCGGTGAGGCCCTCGCGGAGCTGGAATTCGCGCAGCCGCTCGTCGAGCAGTGGCTGGAACGGATGCGCCAGCGGGCCGCCCAGGAGCTCGATGACATCGCCGTCGAGCAGTTGCCGCCAGACCGGGGCGGCCCCGTGCCGCCAGTTCTGCTCGAATTCGGCCAGTGCCGCGGCCGCCAGCCGGTGTTCGTGCGCGCCCAGCGCGCGGTTGCCGGCTTTCGCGGCCTCGTCCGCCCGTAACTGCCAGTTGCCCAGCCAGTGGTGCATACCCGCCAGGCAGTGTGGATCGTCGAGCTGGGCGGCCAGCGCCGGAGTGATCCCGAGGGTCAGCAGATGCGAGCGGCCCTCGGCGGCCAGCGTGCGCAGTACCTCGACGACCGGCAGGTAGGACGCGGCCCAGGACTGGTAGAGCCATTCCTCGCCGACCGGCCAGCGGCCGTGCCGGGCGAGCCAGGGCAGATGGGAGTGCAGGACGAGCGTGAACTGTCCGGGGACCGCCTGAGTTCGCTTGCCGCTCAAGGTTTCACCGCGAGCGCGAGGAGATCGAGACTGGTGTCGATGGCTTCGGGGGTCAGCGCGAAATCGTCGACGGTGATACCGGCGACATCGGCGGTGAGCTCGGCGGGCCAGGGTTCGCCGGCCAGGGCGCGTTCGATCTGGGCGTCGATGAACGAACCGCCGTGTTTGGCGTCGAGCGCCCGCAGTGTGGGCCCGTGGTGCACGCCGGTCATCAGTTCCACCCGGAAACCGGCCTGTTCCAGCAGTTCGGTGAGTTCGGCCGCGTTCAGCTCGCGTGTGTGGAAGGGGTTGAGCGGGGTGTCCCGGCCGGGCGAGAAGGTGATCCGGTTCGGCGTGCTGATGAGCAGTTCGCCGCCGGGGCGCAGGACGCGCAGGCATTCGCGGAGAAACTCGGCCTGATCCCAAAGATGTTCGATCACTTGGAAATTGACCACCGCGTCCACCGCGGCGTCGGGGAGGGGAAGTGCGGCGAGATTGCCGCGGACCATATGGACCGCCGGGTAGCGGGTGCGTACGTGCGCCGCGGCGGTCCGGTCGTAGTCCAGGCCCACGACCGTTTTCGCGACGGCGGCGATCATATTCGCGCCGTAGCCCTCACCCGAACCGGCCTCCAGGACGATCTTGTCCGCGCAGCGCGGCAGCAGCCGGTCGTAGACGATCTCGTGCCGGCGGAACCAGTAGTTCTCCTCCGCGATACCCGGCACCGTGCGCTCACCGGTCAACGGCAGCGGCTCCGGTGCGTCGTCGGTGGCCGGTGCGGCGGGAATCACAGCCTCGCTCATTGCGACGAGGTTACTGGTACGGCCCGGTACGGGAGACGCCCGGTAGGGCCCCAGACCGGCTTGCCACGTAAGTTACCCACGGGTAACTTAACGTAGGGTAATGTCTCGGCCTGAGCTACTCACATGGACGTACGGCCGCTGGAGATCGTGCGACCGCCAATACAGGTAACCAGAACAGGAGGTCGACGAAGACCGATGCCGAATATCGTCGTACTCATCAAGCAGGTGCCCGATACCTGGTCCGAGCGCAAGCTGACCGACGGTGACTTCACCCTCGACCGTGAAGCCGCCGACGCGGTGCTCGACGAGATCAACGAGCGCGCCGTCGAGGAAGCCCTCCTGATCAAGGAGGCCCAGGGTGGCGAGGTCACCGTGCTGGCCGCCGGTCCCGATCGCGCCACCGAAGCCATCCGCAAGGCCCTGTCCATGGGCGCCGACAAGGCCATCCACATCAACGACCCGGCCATCCACGGTTCCGACGCGGTGCAGACCGCGTGGGTGCTGGCGGGCGCGCTGGGCCAGGTCGAGGGTGTCGAACTCGTCATCGCCGGTAACGAGGCCACCGACGGCCGCGCCGGCGCCGTCCCGGCCATCATCGCCGAATACCTGGGCATCCCGCAGCTCACCCACCTGCGCAAGCTCACCGTCGACGGCGAGAAGATCACCGGTGAGCGGGAGACCGACGACGGTGTCTTCAAGCTGGAGGCCACGCTGCCGGCCATCGTGAGCGTCACCGAGAAGATCAACGAGCCGCGCTTCCCCTCCTTCAAGGGCATCATGGCCGCGAAGAAGAAGGAAGTGCAGACCTTCACCCTGGAGGATCTGGGCATCGATCCGTCGACCGTGGGCGTCGAGAACGCGGGCAGCACCGTCACCGCCTCCACCCCGAAGCCGCCGCGTACCGCGGGCGAGAAGATCACCGACGAGGGCGACGGCGGCACCAAGATCGCCCAGTACCTGGTCGGTCAGAAGATCATCTGAGACCCGCACCCGCAGCAACTTCTAGGAGAACAGACAAATGGCAGAAGTACTTGTGCTCGTGGAGCACGCCGAAGGTGCGGTCAAGAAGGTCAGCACCGAACTGCTGAGCGCCGCCGCCACCCTGGGCGAACCGGCCGCGGTGGTGCTGGGTGCGCCCGGCACCGCGGACAAGCTGTCGGATGCCCTGGCCGCCGCGGGCGCCGCCAAGATCTACGTCGCCGAATCCGATGACGTGGAGAACTACCTGGTCACCCCGAAGGTCGATGTCCTGGCCGGCCTGGTCGAATCCGCTTCCCCGGCCGCCGTCCTGGTCGCCGCCACCGCGGAGGGCAAAGAGGTCTCCGGCCGGCTCGCCGCCCGGATCGGCTCCGGCCTGCTGGTCGACGTCATCGATGTGAAGGCCGACGGCACCGCCGTGCACAGCATCTTCGGTGGCGCGTTCACCGTCGACGCCAAGGCCACCGGCGACGTCCCGGTCATCTCGGTGCGCCCCGGTTCGGTCGAGATCAATGCCTCCGCCGGCGCCGGCGAGAAGGTGACCGTCGAGGTCCCCGCGCAGGAAGAGGGCGTCGTCAAGGTCACCAGCCGCGAGCCCGTCGTGGCCGGTGACCGTCCGGAACTCACCGAGGCGAGCATCGTCGTCTCCGGTGGCCGCGGTGTCGGTTCGGCCGACAACTTCTCCGTGGTCGAGGCCCTCGCCGATTCGCTCGGCGCGGCTGTCGGCGCCTCCCGCGCCGCGGTCGACTCGGGCTACTACCCGGGCCAGTTCCAGGTCGGTCAGACCGGTAAGACGGTCTCCCCGCAGCTGTACGTCGCCCTGGGTATCTCGGGCGCCATCCAGCACCGGGCCGGTATGCAGACGTCCAAGACCATCATCGCGGTCAACAAGGACGAGGAAGCCCCGATCTTCGAGATCGCCGACTACGGCATCGTGGGCGACCTGTTCAACGTCGCCCCGCAGCTGACCGAAGAGGTCAAGAAGCACAAGGGCTGACCACTCGCGGCATCATCCGCGAGCAGTCGCAGCTGTGCCCCCGGCCGGGTCATCCGGCCGGGGGCACAGCTGTATGCGGGTGCCGGCCCGGGTATGCGGTGCGGGCCGAGCCGTATCGGCCCGGCTCAGCGGCCGAGGGTGTCGCCGAGGAACTTCCGGATCGAGGGTGCCAGTGCCGCGGCCAGATCGTCCGCGGTATCGACGCGGGCGGGGAACGCATCGCGTACCAGGCGGCCGTTCGGCAGCAATCCGGCGACCTCCTCGGCGAACCGGGTGGGATGGCGGTGGTCGATGCCCGGGATCACCAGTGTCGGGACCGTCAGTGCGGTCAGGTCGGCCGGGGTGCGGAACGCGCGGTCGCGGCCGATGGCGGCCGCGGCGGCGATACTCGCCGGGTCGCTGCGCGGGATCGCCTCCCGGACCAGTGTCCCGATCACCGGCGCCAGGCCGGGCAGAATCGGCGCCCAGGCCGCTTCGACCCCGTGGGTGGTGACGGTCTCGGCGAAGGCGTCCAGTAGAGCGGTTTCGGCCTGCTTCGCCGCATCGTCCTCGATGTCCTCGAGGCTGATCAGGATCGCGGCGTCGAAGCGTTGGGGATGGGCCGTCGCCCCGCACCAGGTGTGGGCGGCCGGATCCGGACACGGTGACTGCCCGTACCCGCGGATATCGGGGAGGACGACGCGATAGGTGTCGGCGAGCCGGTCGGCGAGGGGGAGCAGACTGCGATGATCCGGACCACCGCTGTGCATCAGCACCACCGTGGCGCCGGCACCGCGGGCTTCCGCGCGCAGAGGGTGACCGTCCTGGCCGGGATAGGTGAACATGTGGACCTCCGAAATCCTTGTCCGATCTGCTGGTGCGACCGCTGATACCGGTCAGCCGGCGCCTCCGGGCGGGGGTAGCAGGAACGCGAGCGCGGCGGCCGCCGCCGGGACCAGGCACAGGGCGGTCAGCACCGCCTGCGGGCCGTGCCGGTCGGCGAGCTGTCCGAACACAGGCATGAACAGCCCGCCCGCGCTCACCGCGATACCGAGCGTGACTCCGGCGGCGGTGCCGGGCCGGGCCGGAAGGTAGTCCTGGCCCAGTTTGACCAGCACCGCGAACGGAATATTCACGGCCACACCGGCCAGCGCGACCAAGACCACGGCGAGCCCGGGGATCCGCGCAGAGCCGGAGCGCGACCAATGCCGGGACCGCGACGACACTTCCGAGCCGGATGGTCGCCCGCGTGCCGAGGCGGTCCGCGATGCGCCCACCCGATATGGTCCCCGCCACGCCACCGACCAGGAACGCGGTGAGTGCCACTCCGCCCAGGAGGGCGCCGCTTCCCAGCTGCCCGATCCAGTACAGCGCGATGAAGGTGTTCATCCCGAGGAAGAGAACGGAGCGGATGACCGCGACCGCGGTCAGGACGAGGAAGGGCCCCCACCGGTCCCGGCCCGCGGTGCTGCCGGCCGTCGTGAGGTGGGCGGCGTGCCGTGTCTGGTGCCGCCACAGAATGAAGGCCGTGAGTACCGCCGGGGGAACGAACAGCGCGGCGGCCCCGACCCCCAGCGTGGACAGCAGCGGCGTGGCCAGGGCGGGGGCCAGGAAGAACCCGACGCTACCGCCGGCCGCGAAAAGACTCATGGCGATCGTGCTGTCCCCGGCGGCGCGGCGGGCATCCCGGCCGGCGGCGGGATGGAAAGCGGCGATACCGATTCCGGAGATCAGGATCAGCAGCCAGACGAGCGGGTATGCCGGTGCGAGACCCGCCAGCCCGGCTCCGGCCCCGGCCACCAGCAGCCCGGCCGGCGCCGCCCACCGCAGCGGCCGGCGATCGACCAGCACCCCCAGCAGCGGCTGGGGCAGTGAACTGCCCAGCGCGGCCGCCAGGGCGAGACCGGACGCGACGACGTAGCTGTACCCGCGTTCCAGGACGAAGAACGGGATGCTGGCGGGGACCAGACCCTGGTAGAAATCGTCGACCGCGTGCGCGATCACCCAGTGCCGCATACGGTTCCATACCTTGTCCGGACCGGCCGTGGTCGCGGAGGCGGTTGTCGGGGTGTCCACAGGCGGGTCCTCCTGGTCGTCGGTCGGGACCAGCGTAGGAAGCGAGCGTCCATGACTTCTTCCGATAAAATGCCAAGATATGTCGATAACCCGCCGAACGATTCCCACGCCCACCCGGGTGCGGGACCTGCCGGGAGGGTCGCATATCGATCCGCATCGCCATCCCGACCATCAGCTGATCTACTGCAGCGGTGGCGCGGCGGAGGTCCGTACCGATACCGGGACCTGGATCGCGCCACCGGACCGCGCGATCTGGATTCCTGCCGGGCACCGCCACGAGCACCATTTCTTCGGACCGACCCGTTTCCACTGCATCGCTTTTCCGGTCGCGCCGGCGGGGGAGCGGGAGGCGCCGATCGTACTCGCGACCTCCGCGCTGGTGCGGGAACTGATCATCGCCTGTTCCGCGCCGGGCGACCTACCGGACGGCGAACTGGGACGGTTGCGGCAGGTCCTGCTCGACCAGCTGGGCCGGATGCCGCGCCAGCGTCTGCCGCTGCCGGTCGCCCGCGACGAACGCCTCCGGCGCGCCTGCGCTCTCGTCGAGGCGGATCTGGAAACCAGCTGGACCCTGGCGGAGCTGGGCCGTCGGGTGGGCGCGGGGGAGCGCACTCTCACCCGGTTGTTCCGGACCGAGTTCGCCCTGACCTATCCGCAGTGGCGAACCCACCTACGGCTGCACCGGGCGGTGCGCATGCTGGCCGAGGGCGATTCGGTGACGATGGTGGCCGGTCGCTGCGGCTGGGCCTCGCCCAGCGCGTTCATCGATGTGTACCGGCAGGCATTCGGACGCACCCCGGGCAGTTCGCGACGTGGCAGGAATCGCTAGCGGCGACACCCACCGGGCGCGATGCCATGGAT
>NZ_JBEXLL010000032.1:48269-67222 GCF_040609955.1 Nocardia sp. NPDC004568 | reverse complement strand
ACGGCTGCGTCAACAACGCCGTCACGGTCCGGCGGGTGCTCTACAGCGACCGCAACTCGGAACTCGCCGACACCATGCCCGAATACACCCCGCTGAAAGGGCACAGCAGAGAGGATGTCGAAAAGGCATCCGGAGGGGGCACCCTCTCGACATTCGGCGATCTGGAGGAGGTAGCCCAGTCGCTGGCACATCGGCCCGGCGGGTCCGCATGGGTCGTATACAACTTTGCCAAGACCCGGAACGAGCCGACCGACAAAGATCTCCAGTACGTCGTCGATCTGCTTGCGCTCCATCGTGAACGGGACGAGTCGGGCACGACCGGGATCGTGCAGCGCGCAGAGAGCCGCCTGCAGGCCGCCACAACGATCGCCGATCTGATCGATCTGCTGTCGGACCTGCCCGAGCTGGATGGTCAGGAGGCCGCCCCGTGGCTCAACGCCCACCTGGTGACTCTGTACAACAAGAGCACTGATCCGCTGCACCCGGACCTGGTCGTTGTGGATATCGCAGCCGGGCCCAAACGCTTGACGACCATACCGGAGGACCTCGCCGACCCGGCCGCGCTGCTGAACACCGCAGTCCGGTTCCAGGATTGGATGGAAACCGAACAGAAAAAGATCAACAACCTCAGTGGCACCGACCGCGAAATCCTGGCCATCGGATTCGACGATCAGGGCAATTTCCTGCCACCCGACATCATCGCGCCCCCCGCGAAACATACGCAGGAAAAACAGGACCGGTTCGCGCTCGCGGGCCAGCGGCCAGCCGACGATCTACCCGAACCGGTAGAACGACGCTCACCCGACGACCCACCCAGCAAACCAGAACCCGCGGCGGACATCGCTGCCGAGTCGGGTCGGGCACGCTCCGGTGACGTGGACCGGCCGGAGCCGGAAAAGACGGTTTCCGGCAGGCAGCGGAGTGAGGCTCTCGCGCGGGTGCGTGCCGAGGCCGCCGCCGAACTCGCGCGCCACGGTGTAACCGTCGATACCGGCGGACCGGAATCCGGCATCGACCCGACGCCGGAAGTCGACGGGGTGTCGCTCGATCGGCTGCGGGAGTGGGTCGTGTGGATCGATGCCCTGGGCGCGGCGGTGGAAGACGCGTGGGCTCGGCGCGAACAGGCTGCTGCGGACCTGGCCGCATGTATTGCTGCATGCCGGGACCTGGACGAATCGGCTGTACTTCTGGGTTCTGAAGCGTTGACGGGCGTACCTGGACTCCGGGACAGAGTCCGGACAGCACTCACGGAGCGGTTGAGCCGGGAGAGTGCCCCGGGGACGCTCGAAGGTCCGGGCGTAAGCACACTGCGGGACCGTTTGCGCGATCTGGACGCGGTGGTCCTGGCCACCGAGCAGTTCGACTATTACGACGGATGGTTCGAAACCCATGTCGAGCACGTGCGCGAACTCGAGCTGAGAGCCGAACAGGTTCGTGCTGCTCGCTCGGAACTTGTTCGGGCGCACGACTCGCGGACGAATCCGCCGCGATTCGGGGACGACCGCCTGCGCAACCTTGTGCGTGTTTTCGATACCAAGTTGCGTGGTGTCATCCAGGGGATAGGCGATTACGGCAATCCCGGACTGGGCAGCGAACTGCACAGAATCAGGGATGCGGCGGTAGCCGAGTCGGCAAAGAAGCAGGGTGAGCTCTCCAGGTTGCTCAGGAAGTGGGGGACCGATCCGGGCGAGTTGCTGCGCAGAGGCTCACCGACCGCGTCCGAATGGACAGAGGAGCTGGGCGCGGCGTGTCGAGCGCTGGCGCAGGCGCTGGATATCCCCGTCGAGTATTTCGACTCCCTCGAGAAGATACGGGCCAGATTGGAGGAATTGACCGACCAGTCCGATGAACGCAAATTGCGTGCCGAGCTGCGAAAGCCTTACATCAAACTGTATGAGGTCTACTCCGTCATGGCAGCGGTCGACACGATCCATCGGGCGGATTTGCGGGCAGGCCGGATCGATGCATTCGAAGCGGCGTTGCGTGATGTCGCCGCCTGGTTCGGGCAGGCACGATCACAGGGCCGGGCTTCCGGTGAGATCGCGGCGATATATCACCAATTGGCTGTTACCGCCCACCGGCTCGATAAAATGGCAACTGACTATCACGAGCTATCCCCAGAAGACGCCCTATATTTCGAAGCATTGGGCAAGAGGCACAAACTGAAGTTCTGGCGATTGCGTCCGGGATCGCTCGAAACCGAGAAGCTGGATTTCAAAATCCGGCAGAACCGTCATTCGCTGGGCACATTATCCGCAGGATATCAGTCGGCATTGTCTACTGATCAGTTCGAACGTTTGGTGCAGGAATCCAACCGGATGCCACTCCCAGCAGAAGGGAAGGAGTTCGTACCCGACTCGCTGGACGAAGGGGAGCGAGAGCTGCCAGCGGGGAGTGATTTCGTCGATCTCCACGCTCTGGCCGATGCGGCGGCGACCGTAGAGAAGAATCGGGTGCTGGGCGCCGAGCTGGACGATCGCCTCGCGGCGATAGCCCTCGGCCATGCATATGTGCGGTCTGCATTGGGAGACTCGCGTGATCCGGCGCGTCTCATGAATCTGGGTCCTGGGCTGGTCGAACTGCGGGAGAAAGCTGTCCAGGCGTGTGAGGAAGCTGTCGCGGCGTGTGAAAAGGCTGTCGAGGCGTCTGAATTCGCGCGGCGCAACGTCACCGGTAAAGGTGGAACGTCCGCTGGCCGGGCGGTGTGGACGGTGCGTTCGGGTAGCCGAGTGCACAAGCTCCTGGATATCGAGCGTAAGGGTTTGCGTGACGGGATCGTCCGAAAATACGGGGTCGCCTCTGCGTCGGTGACTCGGGAATGGGCCGAGCAGCGCATCGCGGAACTCGCGGGCGTGCCGGACGTCGCAGCGGAGCGCGAGGCCCTCGTACAGTTCCGCGATATCGAATCGGTGATCACCAGTGCGCACCGGTTCCACCGGTACGACGCCTGGGTTCGGGCCATCGATGCGCTGGACCAGGCGATCGAGGAGGCACAGCAACAGAAGGTCGAGAGCGAACTCCGGCTGGCCAATCGAAGGCGCGTTGCCCGTGCCGACACCACTGGTGACGGGAGCCGGTCATCGCGGGAACTGGCGGCGGCCGTCGCGGAGCACCGCGAATCGGTGCGGTGGTCCGAGGAGTTGGCCGAAGCGGCTCAGGCGCTCGGCGAACTGGCGGGGGCGTGGGCGCAGGGGCCGGCGGCGCAGCACATCACGGAGGAGCGATTCGGAGCGGACCGGGCCGGCCTCGAAACGTTGAACACCGAGCTGGACGAGCGGTTTGCCGCTGTGGCGCTCAGTATCGCGATCCGGAAAGCGAGGACAGCCGCCGGGGAAGGGGTGTCGGCACCCAGCGCGGGGGGCGAGGGGAATGCGGCGGATGACGAGCCGGGGAGCGGGGGCGCACCCATCGGATCCCGGCCGGACGACGGTCCGGCGGAGACGGATGCGGGGTCGGCCGAGGTGGTCTCGCACCGGAAACGGCCTGGTGGTGGGCGATTGCCGGCAGCCCCTTTCCATATGCCGGCAGTCAGCACGGTATTCCAGCGGGTACTCGCTGTTGTGGCGGATCGCGAAGTGGCCCGGGCGATCACCCAGGAAGCGGTCGACCGGCTGGCTGTTCGGGTGACAGAGGTCGATGATCAGGCATTGACACGCCGGTTGTGGAAGGTAGCGGATGGTCTGCTGTTCCAGCGGTTGCGAGACGGTATCCGGTCCGCTGCTCGTAACACCTATGTCGAGGGTGACGTAATCGACTCGGTACTGCGGGAGATGACTCCAGTGGAGTGGAACAAAGTCCGCGGCCGTCTCGGTAGTGATATGAGAAAATATTTGACTACTCGCTTCCTGCGCGGGTTGTCCTCGGAGGAGACGGCGAGCGCGCTGCACCTCTCCTCGGACGATATCGAGATCGTCGAGTGGTCTGCTATTTGTGAGTTGGCGAGATCTATCGATGCGGAGCGCGGTGGACCCGATGCACGTGAATTGGCGACATACATCGATGCGGAGAACAGCGAGCGAAAGGAGATGCAACACGTCTCGGAAACCGACGACAACACAGGTGTCCTGAACGTCACCGAGAATTTCGGATTGGATCGGTCGACATACCAGCTGCGGCACGCTGATACAGGACTCGAACTCACTCCCCAAGAATTCGATGTGTTGTGGGTATTGGTGCAGCGGCCCGGGTATGTCGTAACGCTGGATGACTTCGCGGTTTTTTTTGGAAGCCCGGTAGAACCAGGCACAATCCATGACGCGGTACGGCGACTACAGGATCGGCTTGGGTCCGAGATCTGCATCGTCACTTTAAGAGATGTGGGTTGGCGTTTCGATGGTTTGCCGGTCGACCGGACCGTTATCGATGAGATGGTCGCGGCGGACCCGGAGATGCTTGACGAGGGTAGTGTCCGTTTGTCGCCGGATGCGCGGCGGGTGTGGGTCGATGGTCGCGAAGTGGTGTTGACTCGGACCGAGTTCGATCTGTTGAAGTTCCTCATGAAGAAGGCCGATCTCGTTTTGTCGAGGTCTCGTATCGAGGAGGAGGTTTGGGGCAATGTCGCAGAAACGGGCGGCCGCCTCCAGACTCAGATAAGGAACCTCCGGAAGAAACTTGGGAATCAACACGGACGCCTCATCGAGACTGTCGCTGCCGGCTACCGGTTCAACTCGACGATGACGTCTGCAGGAGTACGGGACAAGGCGGCGCTCGACCCACCGACCGATAACACAGCTTGGTTGAACGTCACCGATAATTTCGGATTGGATCGGTCTGAGCTCCGAGTGCGGCACGTCGATACAGTGCTTCCGCTCGGTCGTGACGCATTCGATGTGTTGTGGGTATTGGTGCAGCGGCCCGGGTATGTCGTGACGCTCGATGACTTCACGGAATTTTTTGGAAGCCCGATACAACCGGGCACAATCCATGACGCGGTATGGAGACTACGGAATTCTCTGGCGTCCGAGAACTGCATCGCCACTCTGAAAAATGTGGGTTGGCGTTTCGATGGTTTGCCGGTCGACCGGACCGTTATCGATGAGATGGTCGCGGCGGACCCGGAGATGCTCGACGAGGGTAGTGTCCGTTTGTCGCCGGATGCGCGGCGGGTGTGGGTCGATGGTCGCGAAGTGGTGTTGACTCGGATCGAGTTCGATCTGTTGAAGTTCCTCATGAAGAAGGCCGATCTCGTTTTGTCGAGGTCTCGTATCGAGGAGGAGGTTTGGGGCAATGTCGCAGAAACGGGCGGCCGCCTCCAGACTCAGATAAGAAACCTCCGGAGAAAACTTGGGAAGCAACACGGACGCCTCATCGAGACTGTCGCTGCCGGCTATCGGTTCAACTCGACGAGGACATCTTCGGGGGCTCATTCCGACACGGTGGTCCCCCAGGACATTCCGACGCAAGGCGGGGTACGGGTACCCAGCGCCGGCGTCGATGGCAATGCGGCGCCGTACGAGTCGGGCGGTCCCGCAATAGGTACCTCGCCGGGGGAGGAGGCCCCCGCGGAAGCCGAACTCGGGAGTCATGGTGGCACCGGCCATACCGGGAAATCGGTGTCCGGCGTAGACCCGACTCCGGGTATCGACGGAACCGGGCCGGGTGAGACCCCGGCCAATACTGCTGCGACGGCGGACGACAAGGTCGTCGGGCCGCGGGTCGGCGCTAGATTCGACGATGATGCTGCGAGTGTTACGGGACCGGCGACTTCGGTGCCGCGTCAAGATATGGCGGGCGGTGTGGGTCGCAGCGCTCCAGCGGTGTTCGAGGAGTTTGTGCGGGGGCCTGATGGACTACCGCTGGATGTTGCGCCGCAACCGATTGATTCCCCGTTGGTGTTCAGTGCTTTACACACGCTGCGGTTCCCCCCTGGTTCGGATACGGATACGGCTGAGCCAGCGGATACTGCCGCTGCCGCTGTGGAACGCGGCTGGCGGTCGCTTTCCGATGCCCAGCAGCGGGCGGTTGTTGTGGCGTATCCGGAGGTGGTCGGTCGTCTTACTGGTGTTCCCGTGCGGATACGGGATATCGCTATGCGGCTTGCTCTTGCCCGCGCGGTCGACTCGGCCTACACCCGGGCAGGTTTGATTCCAGCCGAAATCGACCCAGCATTACTGCCCCGTGACAGTGTGCTGGCCCGGCTCAGTGCCGAGCACGCCCGGTTGCAGGAGGCCGACCTGCGATCCGGCGCCATACCGGGGGGCGGGCCGGTGGTCTATTTGCTGGATACTCCGCTCGGTGGGAACGGCGGCCGGACGATCCTTGCTTTCGATGACCCTGATACCACCGAACGGGTTGCCTGTCATTTCTTCAGCGGTGCCCCGGACCTCCGAGCCGACCCGGTCATCGCGATTCGCAACGCTTATGAATCCACGCTCCGGGCCGGCGCCGCCAATGCTTCGGCTGTCTTGTACCTCGATCACGAGCTACCCGCTACCCTGCCCCTATTGCGGCAGAAACGATTGAAACCGGCACAGCGCAGTGCTGAACACATTGCTCGTTTCCTTGCCGAGATCCACCGGGTACGGAATGAACCTCATACGCCGCCGCTGCACCGACTGGACACATTCGGGTTCGGTTCGGCGGGAACTGCGCTGAGCGAAGCCGCCGCCGGAGGGCG
Source organism: Nocardia sp. NPDC004568 (assembly GCF_040609955.1). Lineage (NCBI taxonomy): Bacteria > Bacillati > Actinomycetota > Actinomycetes > Mycobacteriales > Nocardiaceae > Nocardia > Nocardia sp. NPDC004568. The sequence continues at coordinate 60,606 of NZ_JBEXLL010000032.1, read as the reverse complement.
GTTGAACGGGGTCATCACCACGCTGGTCCATCTGCATTCACACGGTAAAGGGTCCGTGTCCGACTACGGACCGGATATCAAGGGCTATGCATTCAGCCCCTCTCGGTATACCCCGGCGTACAAAGCCGGCCCTGATCCGACATTCGAGGGTGACCGGATGACCCGGGTCCGCTCGGAGATCCCGGTGGAGCGGGCGTTTCAAGAGGCGCATCCCATCGCGAACCTGTTCTTCGATCTGCTGGATTATCCGACCCACCCGTTCCGAGTGAACGCCCCGGTCCGTGATCAGTGCTACTGGTTCGCCAATCCCCATGACCGCACGTGCACAGAGGGTTTGACCGGGATCGGCCTGATATCGGCCGGGAAAGGTGACCAGGTCGATAAAGCCCAGGCGCGGACAGCTCAGCGCGATCCGGAGGCCGAACGACCGGCGCGCTGGTACCGCCCCCTCGAAGCGGAGATTCCGGAACATCCGGGAGTCGATGACGCTGCGCTGGTCCGGGCAGCGCTGTCGCTGCGGGGACCCGATGTCACGATCGACGATCTTTCCCATCGGGGTCTGGACGATGATGCGACCCGAGCCGCCGAGTTGACACTCACCAACTACCACTGGTGGGAATCGCTGGGTGACCCGGACCGTCCCGATGAACTGAGCCCGACCCAATGCGCCATTCTCCGGGAGCATCCGGGGGTGGCCTGCCAGATGCCGGGCCTGCCGCTGCACGCCCAAGGCTTGGCCGGTGTGCGGCAGCTGGAACTGGACCGCGCCGAACTGGTACCCGAAGCCGAGGATCGACGCCTGTGGACCGACACCGAGATGCAGCAGCTGCGCAATGTCTTGGGTATGGAAGAGGCATTGGGTGTCGCCACCGGGGTACGTCCCGGCATCGAGCAGCCACCGGTCAGAATCACAGACTGGGATAGGGCAGCGTTCGACAACGACGGCAAAGCCATCGTCCACTTCGGCGATACCGATCACGCCGACTATGTCGCCGATCTCATCCCGGGAATGATGTCGGATGCCCAGACCCTTCCCCGACTGGTAGCGATGGCACGCAACCTGTATGAGTCCCTGGTCTTGGCGCGACCGGGCGCCGAGATCGCGGTACGGCTGCGGTTGGGACATGACGCGCCCAGCGGAAAGCGGTCGATCAACGAAACCATACGGACCGATATTGCCGAATCCGCAGGCCGGATCGTGCACCGCGACCTGGTGGCCTGGCATGCCAAACGCACCGTCATCGCCGAAAGTGGTGGCTCGGCGATGCCTTACTTCACCGTGCACAGTCATAGCTACGGTGGAGTCACCGCGCACTTCGCTATGCAAAACATGCAGCTGAGCGACATTGTGGCGAAACACATCATGTATGGAGTACCGGCGACCGGGCCCAACGAGCATGTGTCCGAGACCGGAATCGATACCATCGCAATGTATTCGCCCACCGATCCGGTACCGAAATTCGGTGCCACCACCCATAAACACAACGGCAGATTAGGCCGGTTCAATGCCCCGAAGAGTTCCGGTTGGGGTGTCGGGCAATCCTACTTGGACAATCGCAAAGACGACCGAGATTTCGAAGCCGTACTCATCCCGATAACATTTCCGGACGAATACCCCTTCAATAAAGCGTTTCCAGCCCACGGGTACTACTTCAACGAGGTCGACCCCGATACCGGCGAACAGGTGGACTCGCTTCGCTACGCCGGCCTCATCGGCACCGACAAGAGCCAGCAAATACCCGCTGAGGCCATATACCGGCGAATCCGGCGCTATATCGACCCACGAACTCCTGGCCAGCCCCAGACCGAGGCAAACGACGGCGCACCAGCCGACCCCTCTCGGGAACCAGCATCGCCTGCACCGGCACCGCCGAACGACACTCCATCTCCCGACACAGAGTATGACAGCACCGGCCCGGCGATAGGTACGGCATCGGATGATTCGGTGCCGGGGTCTGCCGGTCGCCACATCGTCGTCGTCGGTCCCTCTGCTTACTGGTGCACGATCGCGGCAGATGAGCTTCCGGGTCCGGGTGAGGCTCGTCGTGTCAAGCCGATGCGGTTGGATCCCGGTGGATCAGCGCTGGTCTCGGCCCTCACCCTGGCCCGGAACAGTGACGCGGCGGTCTCGGTGATCACTACGGTCGGCGACGATACCTTCGCGCAGGGTATGCACGCCGAGCTGGAACGCAACCTCGGCTCCGGTGGGGTCCGGGTTGTACCAGGCGCCGAGTCGGCCGGGTCGGTGCATTTCGTCGTGGACGGCCAGGAATCGGTGCTCCGTACCGCGGCGGCGGGACTGGAGGTCACCGTCGACGATATCGCGCAGAATCTGGCGATGCTCCAGGCTGCCGACGCGGTACTGATCACCGACGAGGTATCCGAAGAGGTCGAGCGGGCGATCGGTGCCGCGGTCGGGGCGGGTGAGCGTCCTGTCGTGGTTCACCGGATGCCGCCACAGCAGAGTTCGCCGGGGGCGGCGATGCCGGATGCGGCCGAGACCGCGGCGTTGCTCTCGACTGTACTGCCGGACTGGGATTCCAGCGGCCCGGTCGCCGGCGTGGCGGATCCGGGGCGTCTACCGGAGTTTGTGAGTGACGCTCCCAGCCGGGTGGAGACCGGGGCCCGGGGGGCGGTGCAGCAAGGGGTTCCCGCGGCGGAGCCCCGGTCGCCGGGTAGTCCCCGGATTGTCGTATTCGGTAGCGCTGTCGCTGATGTCGTGATCCGTCACGACGGTTTTCCCGAGCCGGGGCAAACCGTGGACGCCGAGTCCGTGCGGGTGAACCCGGGGGGGAAAGGGTTCAATCTAGCGGTCCAGGCGGCGCGTCTGGGCGCCGCCGCGCAGTTGGTGACCGCTATCGGCGCCGACGCACCCGGGTCCAGGATCACCGAGGTGCTCGACGGCGAAGGTATCGGTTCGAGTGGGGTGCGGATCGAGGAGCAGGAACCGACGGAGACCGTCACCTGCCTGCTCAACACCACCACCAGTGACGCGTCGTTCCTGGAACATACCTCGCCCGGCGTCAAACTGACCGCCGCCGATGTCGAGCGTGCCGCGGCGCTGATCGGCGACGCCGATATCGTGGTGATCACCTACGAGGTCCGTGACGACGTGGTCGCCGCAATCTGTGCGGTAGCCAAGCGCCACGGTAAGCAGATCGTGCTGCAACCGGCCCCGGCACCCGAGCAGTTCTCGAAAGAGACGGTGGGTATGGCCGATGTGCTCGTACCCAACGAGGTCGAGGCGCGGGCACTACTCGCGGGTGTGGGTGTTGATGATTCCTCGATCCCCGCCCACGAATTGCCCGGGGCCCTGTCGCGGGAATTCGGGGTGGAGACGATCGTCGTCACCCTCGGTGCGAAGGGATGCGTGGTGCGCCACAACGGGCGCACCCGGCAGTTCCCGGCGGACGCGGTGGACGCGGTGGTGGAGACGATCGGGGCGAGTGACTCTTTCACCGCCACGTTGGCTTGGCGCCTGGCATCGGGTGACTCGGTCGATGAGGCTGTCCCGGTGGCGTTGTCGGCCGCGGCTCAAACGGTCGGGCGGCCGGGTGGCTATGCGTCGATGCCCCATCTTTCGGATCTGCCAGGTATGGATGGTGTCGGCGCGGTCGGCGTAGCCGGCAGCGCTGCGGCGGGCGGCGGCGCCCAGGGCAGGCCCGCGACCGTGGACGATATGAGTTTCGAACGGATGCGAGTGGCTATCCTGAGGGCTCACGGAGCAGATGTCGAGAACGAAGCTATCGGCCGGGTGCTCTCGACGATGACCCGGTCGGAGTGGGCCAGAGGTTATGCGACGCTCGCACCCGCGATGCAGGAATGCTTGACTGCCCTTTTCGAGCACGGACTGACAGCATGGGCGACGGCAGCCGTGATGGGGCGGGAATACAGCCCGAGCTATGTCCGGTCCCTCTCACGGTCCGCTGTCGGTCAGGTGGCGAAGTTCATCGTTGCGGAGCGTGTGACGGGGTTCATCGATGCGGCGCGTAATGAATCAGAAGCGGGCGCAACTGCTACTGGGGAGGCACGCGCCGCCGCGGCCGGGAAGCAGGTAATCAGCACACCCTCGCCGATCCCGCAGAGTGAAATTATTTTCGACGCCGGACGTGTCTGGCTGGATCCCGCTGCGCGGCGAGTGTGGGTCTACGGCACTGAAATCCAGTTGAACGACGAAGAGTTCGCGGTGCTGGACCTTTTGACGCTGCGACCACGAGGACGCGCAATCCCCGCAGCGGAAATCGAGCGGGCCCTGCGGGACGAGGGACTCGACGACGGAGCCTCGGTTCACGACCTGATCCAGCAGCTCGAGAGCAAACCCGGCCTAAACGAGTCGATCTTGTCCGTGCGCGGGGGATACCTTTTCGCGGCCGACGTGGATCTGCTGTTGGTGGGTGGTATCCGGGCGTATCCGACCGAACGGCGAGTATCGTTCTACGGCAGAGAAATCAAGTTGAGCAGTCGAGAGTTCGCGCTGTTCGTCTTCCTGGCGACGCAACCGCATCAAGCGGTCGCCAGGTCGGAAATCGAGGAGGCCGTATGGGGTGAGCGGCATCGCGACGGAAACGCGCTGAGTAGCCTGGTCCGCCAGCTCAAACGCAAGCTGAGCACGCTGGGGGTGGACGGTTGGCTCACGCCCGTGTCCGGTGGGGGCTACCGCTTCGGACCCGAAATGAGCACGGCACCGGATGCGATCGACCAGGGCCGGATCACGCTGTTGCCGGCGGCGCGGGAGGTGTGGGTCGACGGCGTTGCGGTTTCGCTGGGGCCGAGGCAGTTCGAAATGGTGAAGTTCTTCATGGAGCGGGACGGCGAGTCTGTGTCGCGGGAAGAACTGCGAGATCGGTTCTGGGGCAGAGGTAGTCAGATCAAGCCGGGTTCCGTTACTGCCTATGTGTCGGTGTTGCGGAGCCGGTTGGGGGACCCGGAGTTCATCACCTACGTCGGCGAGGGCTGGCGATTCGATGGCCGTGGTTCCCGCCGATCGGCCGAGGACGCGGCCCGAGAGGAAGTACATACGGCCGCCGTCGACCGCCCCCGGGGGACCGCATCGGGGCAAACCACGCCGCTGATCGGTTCCCGGACGGGCGACGAAACCGAAGGCGAGGACAGGGGTGGGCAGTCACGACGGGGGCAAGTCGGTGAGTCCGGACAGGAAGGCCGGCAGCCGGACCGCGACGGTGCGTCGGCGGGCGTCACCGAGACCCCGCCACAAGGTGAGCCACCGATCGGCACCCGGTCGGGCGAGGATGGGATGTCCGGCCGCGCCAGTACGGAGGCGGAGTTGCCGTCCGTGGAGTCGGCGGTGGTCCGGCCTGGGCCTGCGGGCAGTGAGCTGCGGGACAAGATTACTTTCCGGTATGTGACGGGGCGAGCTCTCACCGATCTGGCGCCGGATATGGTCGAGCTGAACCGGTCGAGCTGGGACGGTGATGAAACCCGGCTCGGTGTCAAGTGGTGGACGGATCCGAAGTTCGCGCCCGGGGCAGTTGTTGCCGAGGTCGGTGGGCCGGGCGGGAAGCTCGTCGGGTTCTGTATCGGACAGAAGAGTAAAGATCTGAGTGGGCAGGTTCATCTGGATATTCGGGCATCCGGGCCGCGCGGGGAGAATCCGAATGTATTGAATCCCGGGTCCGTGGAGTCCGAGTCCGATGTTCATATCACCGCGATGCTGGTGGACCAGGAGATGCGTGGCCGCCGAATCGCGGATGCAATGGCCTACACATTGCTGCTGCATCGGCGCGAGTCTTCGTTCAGCCTATATGTGCGCCCGGAGAACGGGACAGCGATCAAGGTGTACGAGCGGGTAGCCGGATCGAATACTCCTCCGCTCGGGCGACGGCTCGGAACCGGTAACAACGACCTGCTCTATCGGGTGAAGCGAGACCCTATCGAGTTGCTCCGTAGGCGGCGGCAGTTGGAGGAGTGGGGGTTCCGCGGTACCGGTGCGACGCTGGTGTGGACGCCACCTGCGGGAACCGAGGAGCAGCCGGAGACCGACGCTACGACGACACCCGAGGACTCGGAGGTTCGGCCCGGCGCGGAACAGCCGCCGGAGCTTACATCAGAGCAGGCGCCGGACGTCGATCCGGACGCCGTCGCGCGTCGGCGTCCGGCCGAGATGCTCTCGGGCGATATTTCTTTCCGGTATGTGACGGGGCAAGACCTCGTTGATCTGGCGGAATCCGTGAAGGAGCTGAACGGCGCCAGCTGGGACGGTGATTCGAGCCGGTTGGGTGTCGAGTGGTGGGGGGATCCGGCGGTCTACCCGGGGGCGGTCGTGGCCGAAATGGATGGGCCGGGTGGGCGGCAGCTCGTTGGATTCTGTATCGGGCGGCTGCGGGAAGAGCTGAGTGAGTCGTCATATCTGGACGCTCGGAGGTGGGTGCGGGGGAACAGGGTTCCCTTGCATATTCAGTTCGGGGAGCCGAACGTTCATATCGAGTCGATGCTGGTGGACCAGAGCGTGCGTGGCTTCCGTATCGCGGACGCGATGATGTATGCGTTTCTCCGGAATCGGACCGAGCCTGCGTTCACCTTGCATGTGGCTTCGGAGAACGAGGCGGCGATCCAAGTGTGCGAACGGGTGGGTGGACCCGGTGTCGGTCCGCTCGGACTCCGGCCTGTAGAGAACGACGTTCTCTACCACGGGCCGAATTCGACTCTGCAGCTGGACGACGTGCGGCGGCAATTGGACGAGTGGGGGTTCACCGGCGGGGACCGGGATCTGGTGTTGAAGGGGCCGGCGCCGACGGAGTGGGTGCCGGATGTTGATCCGGGGTCGGTCGCGAGCCGGCGTTCGCTCGATATCCTCCCGGGCGATATTTCCTTCCGGTATGTGGCCGAGGAAGAACTTGCCGACCTGGAGGGTTCGATTGCCGAGCTGAACGAGACCAGTTGGGATGGCGATTCGACCCGGCTCGGGATCGCGGGGTGGGCGGATCCGGATCGCAAATGGGGGGCGATCGTTGCCGAAGTAGGCGGGCCGGGCGGGCAACTCGTCGGATTCTGTCTCGCGGGGTGCCAAGACCTGAGCGGATCGACATATCTGGATGCCCGGGCAGAGGTGGAGTCGGCGCGGAACAGGGACCTACTGGATCTGGATCCACAGTTCGCGGAGCTCAACCTTCATATCGAGTCGATGCTGGTGGACCAGAATGTGCGTGGCTTCCGGATCGCGGATGCGATGGTCTACATGCTATTGCTGCACCGGTCCGAGTCTTCGTTCAGCTTGCATGTGTTCCCCGAGAACGAGACGGCGATCCGGGTATACGAACGGGTAGGTGGCCCGGGTTTCAGTCCGCTGGGGCTCCGGCTCGGAAGAAGAGTCGGCGATCCGCAGGATGTGCTCTATCAAGGGACGAAATCCACTGAGCAGTTGCGTGATGTGCAGCGGCAGTTGGAGGAATGGGGGTTCAGCGGACACGGCCCGGATCTGGTGCTGAGGCGGGTGACTCCGGTTCAGCGCCGGGAGGCCATCGCCCGCTTGCATCCGCATGCCTATTCCTCGGCTGCCAAGTGGGCGCGCAATGTTCGCCTCCAACTCGGTATGAGTCCCGGACGAATGGACTATCTCATCGGTGCGCCGAGTGGCACGTGGCATGGGGTGGAGAAAGGGGAGATCGACCTCACCATCGGCCAGGTGCGAGCTCTGCTGCGGCGTATTCCCGGCGCCGAGGCCTGGTATTCCGCTCTCGCGGAAGGTTTCTTTCCGGATCTGACAATCGCGCTGCCGCGGGCCGGCTCGAAAATGCGGTCGATCAGGGAACGAGCGAATATCCGGGCCGAACAGCTCGCGGTGCGGTTGGGCACGTCGGTGGCGGAGCTCGACAGGTTGGAGGCGACGGCGAGCTGGCCGGAGTCGAAAGGTGAGCTGCTGTGGTATCTGCGGGGACTGACGTCCTTGCTGCCCGCTTCGGCGGTTTTGCAGGCCGGTGCCGATGTAGGAGTTTGTCTCGGGGCATTGCGTGCGCATGCCGGGCTGAATCTGGAGTCTTTTGCCGAGAAGGTCGGGGTGGGCCCGGCGGAGATTCCTCGGATCGAAGCGGGGTCCATAGAGCCCTCGGACATGGTGATTGAGGCGTATCTGCGGGCATTGGCGCCTGGCACGCCGGGTTACCCGGAGGGATATCGGAACGAGGTCGGCGAGTACCTGAAGTATCTCCGGCAGAGTTCCGGCGAAACGCTGGTGGCGGCAGCTGAGGCGGTGGGGAAGGGAATGACCACGGCCAGGCTGGACAGTTGTGAGTCCGGGCGTGCCGTGCCGTCGGTGGACACAGTGAGTGCCTACCTGGACGCATACTCCCGGTCCGCTGGCAGGGTCAGCATCGAGGAATGTGTCGAAGCATTCCCCGAACTCAGGACCGCGGCGGCACGGCGTGCCGCCGAAAGTGAGCAGGCCGCTGCGAATGCCGAAAACCCGGACTTCCAGATTCCCGAACCGGCTGCGAAACCGCCGGCAGCGGAGCTGTTGGCGGCGGATGAGGTTTCGCCGGATCGGGTGCGGCTGAACGCTACGGCAGAGTTGTCCGATGCGGATGATCTCGTGCAGGCGATTGTGGCCGGTGCTGATGAGTTCGCGAAGATTCCGGGGGCGGATCGGCGGACGGGGTCGATCTTGCGCCGGTTCCCGGACTGGGAAGAGGTGACCTCCGATGGTGATCGGAAGGCCAGTGCGCGGTCCTTCAAGTTCCGGGTATTCGAGCGTAGGCCCGACCGGACAGTAGACGATGAACCCGACTGGACGGAGGAGGCCGCACTCGATCCGACGGTGGCGGGGCGGCGTCGGCCGAAGGTCACCGAAGTCGAGGTGCGGTTGACGAAGTCGGCGGCCGGGGGTGATTGGGAGGGCACCGTGTCCGAGCCCTCCACCCAACGGGATCCCGCCTTGTGGAAACTGGCGCGGTTGCCGGAAGCCGCCCCGAATCCGGTGAAGGCCCAGCAGTTGATCGGCGTCGGTGTGGGTCTGGCCGCCGAGGCATTGAGTCTGCTGGACGTCTCGACTGTCGTCGCCGAATATGGGCCCGCGACCGAGAGCGAGCGGGTTACGGTTCGCACCGCCGAAGGCAATCGTCAAGTCTCGGTCGATGACGAGAGCACTTGCCGGTCCGTCACCGTGATGTTCACCGACCGGACGACGGCCCAGTTCGATGTCCGAGTCGATCGGGTCCATCGCCGACTCGTGGTGAGCACCCCGGACGGACGGCTGGTCCGGACCGCGCAGATCCGGGCGTCGGGGTTCGCCGAGCCAGTGGAGTTGGCGCACGCGGTGACGGTGGCGCTCACCGAGGCGCTCGGTAAGGTCGTGAATATCCATCGCGGGCACAAGACGGTGACGCCGGAGGATCCACGGTACGAGCGCGATGAGTCGGGGAAACTGGAGGCTACCCGGGCGGCTCGCATGGATGCCGTGATGCTGCTGCTACTCGACCGGTTGCTGGCGATGAAACCGCGGACGAAACAGCAGCACCGTTACCTCTTCGAGCTGCGCCGCGAGGTTCTGCATCGGCTGGAATTCGCCCGTGGCACGCTATCTCTGCGGCGTGAGCGCCTCGCCGCACTACGTGCCATGTCGGCCAGACTGGAATACGCGATAAAACGGCACTGGGGTCCGTGGAAGATCCGCAAACCGGCCGCGCTGCACCCCGAGGCCGCGCCATCGTTCCTCGCACATTACCTACTGTCGCTGCTCGCCGCCGGATCGAATATTGCTCCCGCATTTGCCGGAGTTCCAGGCCAATCATTTCGCTATGCGGTCGGCAGTGCCAGCGGATCTTTGTACTTGGCATTCGGTCGGCACGAGTCCTACCTTTCGATGAGCCAGCGGGAGAAGAGTGGCGATCCCGCTCCCCGCTGGTGGATTTACGATGAAAAAGGCACCCGCCATTTCTGGGCCAACTTCGGGGGAGCGACTGCCGACGCTGTGGCACGAGTGGGTGGAAGCCTGATCCTCATTGATGCAGGCGTTCTGACGGAATCCTTCGCCCTGCTCGCCGGGCTCGGCAGTAGACGAGTGGCGAGTGGGTACCTCAAGGGTATAAAAGCACGCAAAATACAGCCCATGTACGCAGCCCCCGTCGATCTGACGGCGCAGACTCAGGCCGTGGCTCGCCGCGGCGAGGCGTACGACCGGTACGCCGAGCTGCATGCGGAGTCGTTGCGGTGGCTTGGGCAGCTGGAGAATTATCTCAAAGTACGGGGGCCGCTGAACGATGGCGAATTGTCCCAGCTCGCCGACATCATTCACCGGCTGTCCGTCCAGAAACGGGCGGCAGCCGCACTGATCGACAAGTACGGGCTCGGTGCCGCGGCATTGCGCACGAAAGCATCACCGAACTCGTCGCCCAGTGGGATGCGAGTACTCAGATCGTCCTGGCTGGACCCCGTGGGGTCGGCAGCCGTCGGCACCCTGGCCGGGTGGCTGTTCGGCGATCCCTGGGTCGGCCTGCTGGGCGCGGGAGGAGTGTTCTGGGCACTGTTGCAGGCTCGTATGTCCAGGATTTGGTCGCAGGGCCAAGACATAGAACGTGCCATGCGAGTACAGCGCAACAACGCCTATCGGGACAAGAAATGGGACGACCGTGAGCGGGCCGTGCAGCGCGAAATCGCCAGGCTGCTAGGGCAGGAGGCGTATCTCCTCGACCCCCTACCCGCTGCGAGAAGAAAGTGGATCGACCCCCTCCCGTATGTGGTGCAGGCGCTGCCCCAGGCATTTGTGGAAGCGGCGTTTTCCGCTCCGCTTCTCTTCGTGTCGGATTTCGGCACGGAATGGGCGTGGATGGTCCTACTCGCCAGGTTGCTGTCACCACTCACCAACAGGCTACGCAAGGTGGCCGAGGAAATGTACGATGTGTACAAATCGAACTGGGCGGAGGAGATCGACGACAGGATTGCGCTCGAAGAACGCTTCGACAGTGCGAGCGACTTCGTTCACGGATTGTCCGGAATCGCTGGCGAATACGACGAACTGGTGCGTGACACCGAGGAGACGTTCGACGCGGACGACATTCCGGACTTCTCCGGTGCGGTGTCGCCGGCGGCCGTCCACCAGGAGCTGATGAAAAAGGGCGAGGCCAAGAAGAACTCGTCGGTCGCACTCAGCGTCTTCAAACAAGTTGTGGCGGAAAAGAATACACCGGACCTGTTCGATATTTTCATCGCGTCGATCACCGACGGGTTCGAGGAACTCGACCCCGGGGACCGTGCCGGTAAGGCAGCGGATGCGTTCCTCTACTGGCATGAAAAACGGGTGGCGAATATCGGCAAGCTGGCAATGGTGTATGAGTATATGGCCGAGCACCTCCCCCCCGAGTTGCAGCTGGCGGCGTTGTTCACGGAGGATGAGCGCACGCCGTTGAACACGCAGTTCTGCGAGTTCGCGCGGGTGGTTGCGAAGCTGTGGATGGTGGCCCCCATTGCGAGTCCCGAGAAGATCAACCACGAGATCGAGGACTACACCGGTCGATTCCTCGCGGTCGCGTTGCACGCCGCGGCCCGCAACGCGGTCCGGGTACCCGATCGCGGGAACACCGGCGAATCACGGCTCGACACCGTGGACCTGGGCAATCTGCTGGCCACGGCGGCGGAGTTCATCGAACGGGACATCGCGCGGCTCGCGCACGGTTCCAATCTCGACGACCTGCTGACCGATACGGCTCCGCCGGGGACAAGTATGAAGACTGCGTCGAAGGCGGAATTGGACTCGGCCAGGAACCTGCTACGTATCGCGCTGGCGGATCGGCGTTACTTTGCGAAATATGTCGATCGTCTCACTCGGTGGCTGGAGGATACCCGGGAGCCGATCGTTGTGACCAGCGGGCGCGGGTTCGGTACTCCCGATCCGGTTGCGGTATGGCTCGGCAAATCCGGTACTCGAGGTCCGCTGATCGGTAGTCGATCGGACGCCGAGGACCAGGGATCGCATTCGCGGTCTGGTGCGGTGTCCGGTATAGCCGGTGGTGGGGGTATCACGGAGCGGCCTGCCGGTGGGCGTTTGCCGGTGGATGGTTTCGATGATCGGGTGGTCGGTGCGGTCTTCGGGCGGGTGCTTCGTGGGGTGGGGGATCCCGCGGTTGCGGGGGCGATTACCGCCGAAGCGGTCGGGCGGGTGGATGGTGTTGTGGCCGATGCCGACGATGTGGAGTCGGTGGGCGAGTTGTTCGTGGCGGCGGATGTTGTGATGGTCGAGCGGTTGCGGGGTGGTATCCGGGCGGGTCATCGCGGCTATGTCGAGGGCGATGTCGTGGGTCGGGTGTTGCAGACGATGACGCCGACGGAGTGGGTGGGTAGTCGGGGGCGCCTCGGTCCGGAGATGTGGGAGTGGTTGTCTGCTCGTTTC